>DATKTW010000106.1:0-55361 GCA_035530895.1 Candidatus Nanopelagicaceae bacterium | reverse complement strand
GATAAGAACTGCCGTAGATGAGTTAGTTAAGATCGGTTGGAAAGACGAACAGATTCTTAATTCTTTAGAAATGCGAATGAAATGCGGGATCGGAAAATGCGGACGATGTAATATTGGTGAGAAATTTGTGTGCATTGATGGCCCCGTTTTTTCACTGGCAGAACTTAAAAAAATGCCAAATGAATATTAAATTAAAATAAAAATAATTTTAAAAATTAATAGAAAATAGGTGAAAATAATTGATTGATAATGCAAGTTCAAAATCATTTGAAGATTTAATAAAAGAAGTTCATGAACCAGGATTATGTGGAGAGTGTGGGGGATGCGTTAGTTTTTGTACAGCTGGGGAAATAAAAGCTATTGAGATGTCAGAGTCAGGACCTCCAAAATATGTAAATAAAGATAATTGTCTTAAATGTGGTATTTGTTATTTTGTATGTCCTCAAACTCATGTCTTAAACGATCAATTAAATGCCAAATTTAAATATAAAGCTCCAATTGGAAATCAGATAAAAGTTGCTTCGTGTCATGCTACTTCTGAAGAAATTAGAAAACAAGCTACTGATGGTGGTGCTATTACCGCGATTTTAAGCTATTTATTAGAAAATAAGTTAATAGATGGAGCAATTGTTTGTAAAAGAAAAGGACCATTTAACAGAGTTCCATTTTTTGCTACAACGAAAGAAGATTTAATAGAAGCTGCTGGGTCTCATTATGATCTTTCCAGTCAAGTTGTTGGTTTGGAAAAGTATAATACATTTATTGCTACCAATATTACCTTGAAAAAAGTTATGAGTCCAGATTTGTTAAATATAGCTATTGTTGGAACTCCTTGTCAGATTAATTCAATTAGAAAAATGCAAGAATTAAGCATACTTCCGGCACACATCGTCAAATACACATTAGGTTTATTCTGTTATTTAAATTTTTCATTTAGCGATGAGGATAGAAAAATGCTTGAAGAGAAATTTAAGTTTTCATTTGAGGATGTTGACAGTATGAATATTAGGGAAGATCTTATCCTGTATCTCAAAAATAATGAGGTATTACATATATCTTTTTCCGATTTACACGAAATTGGACGACCTGCTTGCTTTGCATGCCCTGATTTTTCCAATATATATGCAGATATCTCTTTTGGAGGTCTCGGATCAGAAGAGAAATTAACTACAGCGATTATACGAACTAAGATTGGGGAAGAACTCTATAAAAACGCTATAAATAAAGGATATATCAAAGAGCCAAAAGAATTAAATAAACCAAATAAAAAGGATGAAATACTGGCAAAAGTTAAAGAATTCAGTAAAAAGAAAATTGAACGAGCAGAAACCACATTAAAAGGTAAAAGACCTTAAATAGTTAATATTTAAGTATTATTAATTTTCTTATTACTCTTTTTTTCATTTTCTATACTATAATTTTCAGCTAAATGCGGTATTAAGTAATAAACTACCACTAGGTAAAGAGGAATTAGCGATAATTCAACAAATATTGAAATAATGAAAGGATAGCTTGGACCGTAAAAATCCCAGACAACTCCTCCTAAAATTGGACCTATGACGCTTCCTAAAAACTGAAAGAACTCACCTGATCCTAACATTTTTCCACGATTCTTTAAAGAAATTCTACTTAATAAATTTTGAAAAATTAGTCCAGAAGCAATCATTATAGTCATATCTATCAATAGAAGAAACGAGAAAACCCAAATATTTGCTGCGTTGACAAGCAACCAAGTAACCATTGCCCCCAATAAACTCGTTATAGTTATACCTAAAGCAGGGCGGAACTTATCTACTATAATGCCTAATTTTGGAGCGAGAAGAGTAGCTACAATCCCAGCAGGTAAATAAGCCCAAGTAACTAATTGAACATTTTCTTCGATATTTTCAATAGCATATATATTTAAAAAAGGTTTTGCGATTGAACCGTTAATATTACTAAGAAATAAGACTAACATCAAGAAAAATGATCCTAATATAATAGGTCCAGCAAGTTTAGGGTGTTTTTCCTTATTTTCTTTAATGAGGGGATTAGTAAGGTTATCTAAGGGTTCGTTAAATTTAATTGATTCGTCCACTTCTCGATTGAATTTAAAGCCCGCATAAAAGTTAGCAAATCCAAACAATGGAATACTAGCGTATAAAAGAAAGGGATTACTAGTGAAAAAACTGAGTGAAGTAAGAAGAATAAAACCTATAACACCTCCAATCATTTGACCTATGGCATTAGCAGAATTTCTTTTTCCATAGGCTTCAGAACGGTTATTTTTATTTGATTTTTCTGCTATCAGGGTATTAAATGGAACCCAAAAAACACCCGCCATAAAGCCTAGAGTAAATGTTCCAATTCCTAACAATATTACAGAATTTAAAATTATGGCGGTATAGATTATGAAATAAGAAGTTCCTCTACCAATTGATCCTATTAATACGAGTTTCTTCTTTGATTTCACCCGATCAGTTAAAAATCCCGTAATTGTACCGCTAATAGTTCGACCTAATACTTGAATAGAAACAATTAAACTTATTTGTATGGCAGTTGCTGACATATTTAATCGAGCAATAATAGGGACCAAAAAGCCTATAAAAAAAAAGCCTAAGCTATTAAGAATTACGATTTTTAACATATGGGTAAAATCTGGTGTGAATCGATTTGAATCAATTTCTTTGTTTAACATGGATCATTGAAAAGTGTGTATTCTTGCATTCTGTAATAATTTATCTAATTTAATTTTTAATGTTTCTTATAATGCATTAAAAATGAATGAGTTGGAGGTAAAATTGAGTTTTTTTAAAAATTCTGACTTAGATGTCGAAGATATTACCGGAGTTGTATATTGTATCCTCTAAATCCAGAAGAATTTGTCCACCTGAAGCTATTTCTATAGCGTAATTAATACCCTCTAATACTCTTCTCATCATAAATTCATACGCTCGGAATAAATCTTCTAGCTGAACCTTTTTATTTTCAGAATAAGCACTTGAAATTGCAGGGATTAATACTGGAATAAAATCTTGGTTTAACATAATTTCTTCAGCATTAATCATGGTTTCTGTTCCTACAGAAAAAGGATTAAATACATCAATTTGTGCGAACATTACTTTACATACGAAAATTGAAGCTTTAATCTCTCTCATTATAAACTTTATTCGATTATTATCGTCTAAATATTTCTTAAAGGTTATTGCATTGATTATATCCTCGTTAGTTATTATATCTTTAAGATCTAGTAATTTACTAACTCTATCTGAGACTCTTTTCGAAGAAAGCATTAATTTAAGATTCATATTATTCTTATGAGTATAGTCCTTATATAAGGAAGATATAAACAAGTGAGGACCTAAATCTACTTGTTCTTCTGGTTTATTTAATTTAAATTCGTTGTCTTTAAAAATATCCATAAAATGCTTAATGAACAAAAATTTTAACTTCAATCTATGTAATGCTACATAAAGACAAACTCGTGTTTTCGTATAGGCTACAATATTTCCCATTCTAAATCGATCGTGATGATCCCTTTCATACATTACAATGGGTTTGAGTTTTTGGACAACGCCATCGACAAAATATTTAATAATATTTTCAAGAGGTCGGCAGTCTAAAATTTGGAAAATTTCAATGATTTTTTGACTTGAAGGTTGACTTTTTGGTATTTCTCTAATAAGATCATAATTATAGTATTCTAAGAACAAGGAAGTTAATGCTTCCATCTCCAAAATCGTTCTACAAGGTATAAAGACCTTGTTGAGATCATTTAAAATAATACTACTTTCAGGCATATTATTATCACTTCATTGTTGCTGCTTGAAAATTTTTGGACTAAACCCTAAAATATCCTTAGAGATATTTTAAATTCAATAATACAATCAAATTTATGATTATATTTGAGATATTTAAAAGTTATTGTTTAAAACAAGTAGTAAAAATTAAAAAAGAAAAATAAAAAAATTCAAAAAAATTAAGAATTTGCCCTAATGGGCTTAGAAGCATCTGTGAATGACTTGTGGTCCCATTTCTTTATATTCCCTTCTAGTTACCCACATTCTGTGGAATGTTTTCAAGGAACTTAAGATTGAACCACCAATCCATACGGAATACATACGTTCTGGAGGGGCTATAATCTTGACATCAACTGATTCTGGAATCTGTTCTTTAATTTCTTTTGTTAATCTTTCCTTGATTCCAGGGAACATTGTTGAACCACCAGAAAGTACAATATTGCCATAAAGGTCTCTACGAAGGTCGACATCACATTCTGAAATAGCACCGACAATTACATCATCGAGAGGTTCTAATTCTTTCCCGATTACTGATGGATTGAAGAAGCATTCAGGTGCTAAAAATCGTTCGACACCTACATTTATAGTTTCTCCGTCAGGAAGCATGTAGCTTTTTTCCATTCCAGCAACTTTCTTTGAAAGCATCATTTCTTTCTCTGGATCGATTGCTACATAGCAGAGTTTTTCTTTGATATCTCTAACAATTTCTTTCTCTGCAGAAGTTGTAAAGGAGTATCCTTTTTGTCGGAGTAATCTTTGTAGGTACGTTGTGATATCACGGCCAGCAAGATCGATTCTTTGGATTGCATGACTTAGAGCAAAGCCTTCGAAAATAGGTACTACGTGAGAGACTCCATCCCCAATATCTATGACGCATCCCGTTGTACGACCAGAAGCATATAGCGACAAAACTGCTTGCATTGCTACATAAAGGGCTGGAACATTAAAGGTTTCAAACATAATTTCAGCCATTTTTTCTCGGTTTGGTCTAGGGTTTAATGGAGCTTCAGTTAATAGAACCGGGTGTTCGCTAGGATCGATTCTCAAGTCTGTATAAAAAGTGTAATGCCAAATCTTTTCCATTGCGGTCCAATCTTCGATAATACCATGTTCTACGGGAAACATTAACTTAAGAACACCTTTTAATTGCATTGCTTCTTCTCCGATATAGTATTCACGAGTGTAATGCTCAACATCAGTCATTATCGATTCATATTTTGGATAGCCAATAAGAGTTGGAAATACAGAACGAGGTTGGTCTTCACCAGCGAAGCCATTCTTGGAGATTCCAGTTCCGTTATCAACCACCAAGGCTTTCGCGTTTAAAAAACTTTCTTCTTCTGCCATAATATTCAGCTTTTTAATTTATATTTATAAAAACTTTATTTCTTATTCAAAACGGTTTTTAAATTTTTTAATGTTTATCCATATTATTTTTTTAGTAGATATAATAATATCGATAAATTATAACAAATTCAAATTATCATAATAATAAATTTGGTATATATAAATTTTTTTTATTACAAAAAAAATGAGATGTCTTAGAGTGTTTCTTTCGAAGAATTAATTTTTTATCTATGAGATCGAAGTAAACAAATGCATATATTGTTTTCTTTTTTTTTTTTCTTACATTAATTTGTGTAAACAAAATATTTGCTATTGAGACCTCAAAAAATCATTTGTGTATACAGAAGATTTTAATTAAAGGAAATAATGGAAAAATACGAATTTTCCGAATAACTCCAATCATCATGGATTCTTATTTAGATAATCGTCGATCCAAAGTTCCATCATAACTTCATCATAGTAACTCGAGTCCATGTAAAATTGCTTTTTCCTTATTCCGGCCGTTTTAAAACCAATTCTCTTGTAAAGATAGAGAGCTCTCTCATTATCTAAAAAACAGCTTAGAATTATTTTCTCCTTATTGTATAATCTTTTTGATTCGCGGATAGCTTTATCGATTAAATTAAAGCCAATGCCTAAATCTCGGAAGTTTTTCTGAACAATTATGCCTAAGCTACCAACATGAGTAGCAGCGTCCCATTCGAGATTCGATATCTCACATTGGCCTAAAATATTGTGTGGACTTATCATTGTTGGTTGGAATGCTACGATACATATTTCTCTTTCTTTTTCAATATTATGAAACCATGATCGTTTTTCAAATTTTGATCTCACAGGAAATAACACCGGAAGATAGATTCCTTCATCAACAACTTCATTAAAATTATTCCAAATACCATCAATATCGGATTCAATGACATGTCTGATGAGAATTTTTTCTCCGTTCTTTAGTTTGACGACTTCTTTCATTAATTAAATATAAATTTTTATAATTAAATTTCTTATCGTATTATTATGGAAAAGAAAAACGAACACGATAAGGTGAAAAAAGACTCGGGGGATAAAGAAAAAATTCGCAATTACATAGAACAAATGGCTCTGTCTAAGAAAACTCCAGTTGCAAAAGACCTCGTCCAATTAAAACATGTCGAAGTAAAGAAACAAGAAATAAGTCCTCAGACACAAAACCTAGCAAACGCTCTTAAAGAACGATATTTAGAACACGATCAGTTTGAACGCCTTACAAATGATGAGCTTACGGTGCTTGAATCTTTTACTAGTAAAAGAATGTTCCTAACGCGAATCGCGATTATCGCTAATCAGAGTAGGCTTCCTTTAGGTTTTGAACCATTCAAAAAAGCAGATTTGGAAAAATTTTTAGATTCTTTAGTAACGAAAGGTTATTTAGAAGTTGAACTGGTCGAAGGGAAAAATGTGTACATTTTAACAGAGAGGGGTAAATATAGACTTCAATAGAACCGTAACTCTCAATCCTTCTTAAGAATCAAGCTATTAATGGAAATATCTTGGTATTCTCCGCTTGGATATTTACGCCTTATAGTTAAAGGTAAGATTTTTGCTTTTAATTCTAATAATGCGATTTTAATTGGATCTATAACATTTTTTGGCTTCTGTATTAGGATAGGAGCTCCGAACGAGATTTGTAAAGCCCTAGCGCCAGTAATTCGGGCTTTTTCATATCTTGTAAGAAATATAGAACCAACTTTAATTGTTTTTCGAACTTCTTTATATAACTTCCTCAATTCACGAGATTCTAAAAAAGAAGACATAGCATAAACCTAAGAATTAGTAACTGTCTTTAAAAATGTATTTTAAAATAAAACTTTTTTGGTTTTCTTCCGATATCAATTAGAACGATTGTTTTTACGTTGTTAGTGAAAGTGCGCAAGGGGGGAATTTTTCAGTTTAAAAGAATTTTTCAGACTTTTGAACCCCCGACCGTCGAGATTGACGCCTTGAATTAGCGAAAATTTACACGGTGTGAGCGTTTAACGCTTTCCAAAATAACACGTTAGAAAGTGTCGTTATACGTCTAAACCACTCGCGCAGCCTATTGTGAATAAATACTATAGATTAATTATTAAAAAGGTATTAATATAATTTAAGAGATTCTATAGACTCTGTAACTTTAATAAATTTCTAAGCTATATCTCTTTGAAAGAGTTTCGTTATGATATTTACTGGTGATTTGAGTATCAAATAAAGAAGATTTTATATCCCACCCGCTTTTAAAGGAAAACTTTGTTCTGAGGAGAGCATACCAAGAAAATATTTTTATAAATTGTCTTAATACAAACTGCTTAGTTGTCATTCCAACGGGATTGGGAAAAACTATAATTGCTTTAATGTTAGCAGTCCACAGATTATCAGAAACACCTAATTCTAAAATAATTTTCTTAGCTCCAACCAAGCCACTCGTAAATCAGCATTATAAATCTTTTTTAGATTTAACGGTTATTCCTGAGGAAAACTTAAAAGCAATTACTGGAACCACCTTACCAGAAAAAAGGAGAGAGATATGGAAGGACTTAAAAATTGCTTTTATGACACCGCAAGTACTTCAAAATGATATCATTTCCAATCTTTATTCGTTAAACGATGTATCATTAATAATTTTTGATGAATGCCATCGGAGTGTAGGAGATTACGCTTATTGTTTTATTGCTAAGAAATATGTGGAAACCGCTAAGAACCATCAAATTTTAGGGCTTACCGCAAGTCCAGGATCTACGGAAGGGAAGATTAACGAAATAAGGAAGAATTTGTATATCGACCGTGTCGAAATCAGAACAGAACAAGATTTGGATGTAAAACCTTACATCTATAAGGTCGATAACGAATGGATAAAAGTTAAGCTCCCAAGTGAATTTATGGATATCAAAATAATAATAACAGAGAAATTAAGAACAATATATAAATGGTTAAAACAACAGGAATTATTAAATTCATCAGATATTACTAGAGTTACTAGAAAAGATTTGCTTGGGTTAGACAGAGTAATTAATGGAAGAATTTCATCTTCAAGAACAGATGAGGAGAAATCTCAACTATTTAATGCGAAAAAGTCTGTAGCAAATGCGATAAGACTATCCCATATGGATGAGCTTATTGAGACTCAAGGAGTAAGCGCATTAGATGATTACATGAAAAAAAGCATTAAAAAAATAAAACAAAACACAGCAAATAAGTCACTAAAAGAACTTTTTGGAGATTCTGGCATAAAGCGTATTCTTGAGATAATTGAAACTAACAAACAAAAAGGTGTTGTCCATCCTAAACTAGAAAAACTTGCTGGAATTTTACATAATCAGATCACCGCAAATAGAGACTCGAGAATTTTAGTATTTTGTCATTTTAGAGACTCCGTCAATAATATAGTTAAATTTATTGAAAGAGATGAGGTTATAAAGGCTCATAAATTTGTAGGACAAGTTACTAAATCTCTAGATAAAGGTCTAACTCAAAAAGAACAAATACAACTACTTGAAGACTTCAAAGAAGGAATTTTTAACACATTAGTAGCTACAAGTGTTGGAGAAGAAGGTTTAGATATAGCGGAATGTGATTTAGTAATATTTTATGACGTTGTACCAAGTGCTGTACGTTCTATTCAACGTCGTGGAAGGACTGGGAGAAAAAAGGAAGGAAAGGTTTTCATATTGATGGCTGAAGGTACTCGTGATGAAGGTTATTATTGGGCTGAAAAGGCTAAGGAACGTGTTATGAATCAAAGTTTAAAAACCATGAAAGAAACTGATTTGAGTTCTAAAGCAGGACAATCAAACCTTTTAAATTTTATAAAAGAAGGCGAAGACAGTAAGGATTCTAGTAATATTGAAAATACTTCAGATATCTCGTTTAGCCAGAGGATTGAGGGTGCTGAGGATTACATAGTAATTTGTGATGTTAGAGAAACAGCTTCTGCTGTCGTTAGAGCATTATCCCTATTGGGAGTTGGTTTAGAACTAAAACAATTAACTGTTGCAGACTATATACTCTCAGAAAGAGTTGGGATTGAAAGAAAATCAGCTCAAGACTTTAGCGATTCAATCAAAGATGGGAGATTATTTAACGAATTATTTGAGTTAAAAAACAATTTTATTAGACCCATATTAATTTTAGAAGGAGACCCTTTTATGAATTCAAATATTAGCCAAAACGCACTTTACGGTGCGATCACATCAATAATTTTGAATTTAGGAATTACAATATATAAAACAAACGATCCGTCTGACTCTGCGATGTTTATTTTTCAGCTTGCGAAAAAGGAACAATCAGACTCTAAAATGGAATTAAAGTTAAGGTTTGATAAAAAACCGATAGAAATTTCAAGTTTATTAGAATACATCGTTGCAGGTATTCCGGGCATAAATGCTCTTAGAGCTAAAAACTTGCTTAAAGAATTAAAATCGCTCCAAGAGATTTTTAACGCAGATATCGGGGATTTAATGAAAGTTGAAAATGTTGGAAAGAAAATTGCTCAAGAAATTTATAAGTTAAGTAGATTTAAATACCAAGATAACTCCTAAATTGGGTATAATTAATATTTAAACTAAGCGTTTAATCTTTTTAACACCTTCACCGACTCTTTTTAAGATCTCTTCGATTTCTTCCTCTTTCACGACTAATGGTGGCATCATTATCAGCGTATCCTTTTTATTTCCGCAATAATTTTGAAGAACACCTTCTTTTATTATGGAAAGCATCGCTAGTTGTCCGAGTGTTTCGCTATTAAACTCCACGCCCCACATAAGTCCTCTTCCTCTCACTTCTTTTATTAATTCAGAATTATCGTCTGCGATTTCTTCTAAACCCTTACCAAATAGTTTACCCATCTCCCTGACATGATTTAAAAACTCAGGATTTGATTGAATATCTAACATCTCACATGTCACGACACAACCTAAATCAGAACCTCCTGTTGTAGAAATATGAATAAACGGATCATCTTTAAAAACTGCCTTTTCTATGAATGGTTTATAACTACAACTTGATATTGGATAAATTCCCCCGCTCATACCCTTTCCTAGTACAATAAAATCAGGTATAACCTTCTCATGTTGATAGAGCCCTCCATAAATCGCCCAAAAATGACCAGTTCGCCCAAGTCCTGTTTGAACTTCGTCAATTATCATCATAACACCATGATCATCGCATAATCGTCGGACCTCAGAAAAGTACCCATCTTGAGCAATCAATACTCCAGCAGTAGCGGGGATTGTTTCCAGAATGACGCAAGCAACATCATCCGAAATGATTTTTTTCAAGCTATCAACATCACCAAAAGGAACTTGCTTAAAATCCGAGAGGTTCCAAAGAAAATTCTCTTTAAAACCAGAATCTCCAGTTGCTAGTGCAAATCCGGTATGACCATGATATCCTCCAATTGCGGAGATACATTTATTCCGTTTAGTATAAGCCCTTGAAAATTTAATAGCTGCATCAACTGCTTCACCTCCACTAACTCCAAATGTGGTCTTTGTAATTCCTGGCGGCATAAGTTCTGCTAATTTTTTCCCTAAAATAGCTCTCCATTCTGAGAGTAATAAGTGGTCACCTATGTCCAATCCACTATCCAAAGCATCTTTCAGGATTTGCACAATTTTTTGGTTACCATGACCTAAATTATAAACACCTCCGCACGTGTGGCAATTATAAAGTTCCATTGGTGGATCGGTGGGTTTTGGTCCTTCCAATGTTTTAATCTTAACACCCCCCCTCTCACCAAGGATAACTCCAAGGCCAAATCCTTTAAAAAGATGAACTTTTGGTGAATTCACATGCTTTGCGTATAACTTCAGTAGTTCTTTCTGCGATAAAGTTCCAAAAAACTTCTTATTTGAAACATTTTTCATGATTTTACAGAATTATTTTTTACATTAAAATATTTATAATATTTAATCGATGACTAAAAGCATTTTCCTTATGAATAAAGTGATGGAGTTAACCCCTAAAACAATTAGTTAATATTAATAACAAAACTTTTATCATTAAAGATTAATATTTTTATTTTAGTAGTAATATAATTAGAATGTTATTAAAAAACTTGATGTGATTTACCATAATCAAATTTAAAGTAATCGTAGCCGGGGCTAAAAATGTCGGAAAAACATCTCTAATAAGACGGTATGCAACGGGGAAATTTGATAAATCAACTTTATCAACGATTGGAGTAGATTTTGAAACAAAGAAGGTAGTTGTTGATGATACTGAGATTCTTTTAAATATTTGGGATTTCGCTGGAGAGAAAAAGTTTCGAGTTCTATTTCCCTCATATGTATCGGGAGCTTCTGGGGCTTTATTTCTTTATGATATAACAAATAAAGAATCTCTAGAAGACCTTCATGATTGGGTAAAAACTATTAGTTCTGTTCCTAACTATCCTAAAACTAAGCTATTGATTGAGGCAAAAATTGACTTAGAAAACCAAAGAGAAGTAAATAAAGATGATGTTAAAGAATTTTTCAATAAATACAAATTTCAGGGAGATATCCATGGTGTGTCATCAAAAACAGGAGAAAATGTTGAATCCGTATTTGAAACGCTTGGAAGGGAGATAATCAAGAATTCCTTAAAAAAATGTACAAGTTGTGAAAAATTTTACCCTCTAGAGCTTAAGTATTGTCAGTTTTGTGGTCAGAAAACACGTTAATTCTGTTAATTGCTTATTCTCGAACATGAGGAATAAAGAATCTATATCTTTTTAAAAAATAAAACTCTTATCAAAAATAATATTCTAAAAAATAGGTATTTTAACTTGAAATACGATTTAAACGATGATCTCAACGAAATCTTAAAGCGTTTAAAAGATGATGGAATTTCTTTTCATGGTAAAACAATTTTAGTTACAGGAGGAGCGGGCTTCTTAGGTTCATGGGTTTGTGATGTACTAGTAAAACAGGGAGCGTATTGTATTTGTTTAGATAATCTTTCTTCAGGAAGATTTGAAAATATCTCACATTTAATGGAGAAAGATAACTTTCGCTTTATAAATCACGATATTTCTAATCCAGTATTTTTTGGGTTCACACATCATCCAAATGGAATATGTATCGGCGATATTAAAAGAATCGACATCGTGATGCATATGGCAAGTAGAGCATCTCCGTTTGAGTTTAGTAAATTTCCAATACCCATCTTAAAAAGTAATACTTTAGGGACGATGAATGCTTTGGGAATTGCAAAAGCTCACAATGCTATATTTTTTTATACGAGCACCTCTGAGGTTTATGGGAATCCTCCCGATGATGTTATCCCAACATCTGAAGAATATTTTGGACATGTTAACCCTGTAGGTCCAAGAAGTTGTTACGATGAATCTAAAAGAGCTGGAGAAGCTTTCGTTAAAGCATACGAACTCCAACATGGAATTAAAACAAAAATAGTTCGAATTTTTAATACATCTGGTCCCAGGATCCGATTCGGTCCTGAATTTGGAAGAGTTATACCTAACTTTATCCATCAAGCGTTGAATAACGGAGATATAACTATTTTTGGTGACGGTTCACAAACAAGATCATTTATTTATGTTGTTGATGAAATTGAAGGACTTTTAAGAATTGTTCATAAAGACGAAGCGATTGGAGAGGTTATTAATTTAGGTAATAATAAGGAATATACTATCTTAGAATTAGCCAAAATAATTAAAGAGCTAGCAAACTCTAAGTCAGATATTGTATTTAAACCCTTACCTATTGATGATCCAATAAGAAGATGTGCTGATTTAAAAAAAGCAAAAAGAATTTTAAATTGGCAACCCACGACTCCTCTGAAAGAGGGATTGTCGAAAACTATAACTTGGTTTGAAGAAAATGTCCAGAGTGAATGAGAGTCAACATTCAAATAAAATTGACAGAAATTATAAAGAATTTGATAGAATTCTTAAAATTCTCTTAATTATTGGTATAATCATTATATCTGGGTTCATAATTTACGCCTTTATAACTCCTAAACCTGGTTATTGGTATATTGGTATTTTGAATTCTGACAAAAAAGCAGAAAAATACCCTAAAAATGCTGCAGTTGATGAAAATATAACTTTTTATATTTCTATTGGAAATTTTTTAAATCGGGATTTTTCATTCCAAATAGAAATTTTGAAGGGAAACAATGATACTGTACTAGGCCCATACCCCTCGTTAAACGCAACTTCTTTTGTAAATTCGTCTACAATTACTTTACCACATAGAGCAGAATGGATTTCAAGTGCATTCAATGTTTCTTTTTCACAGGCGGGAACAAATCAAATTATAATTGCGGAATTATGGGAAATCCCTTCTGTAGGTATTAGAAGATTTTATGATGTGGTAGATATGCGATTAAATATTACTTCTTAGTTATTTACTCCTATGATTTGGAGGGATTTCTTAATTCTTCGCTTATTATTTTCGCAATTAAAATTATAGCAACTATTAAAACAATTAGCAATAATATGATAAGAAATAAATTATTCATGGCGCAAAGTCCAACATTAACCAATATTTAAGTAATTAGAGGTTTACATTCATATCTTTAGCTTCTACTATTTTTTTGATTCGTGTAGTTACAATTTCGGTCAGTTTTTTCACTGTATCATCACGGTTAATATTTTCAACGATAGGAACCCCCACAATTTTTGCTTGCTCTTTTAAATATTCTTGAATTATTCTGATTTGTTCGAAATTATCATAATACTTGTGAACAGGGCTCCTCATAGAAACATTATATGCTCGAAGAGAGAATCTATTCTTGTGTTGTATTTCGTTGGATAAATTTAACATCACAAATACTATATTTGGATGTTCTAAAATGTCAATGGAAAGGAATTCAGGGGACAAGTGAACACCTTCGATGATCATGTTAGTTCCTTCATAAAGGGCTCTTTTGATCAGAGCTTCAACGCCTACTATCACAATTTTGACTTGTTCACTATACCCTAAAATTGTGGAGTTAAACCTTGATGACCTATAATGCTTCGAGAATTTACCCGCTTCGTAAGAACTCTGGTGTAATTCAGGTATTAAATCATTACTCAATATTTTTCTCATTATTTCCCGGATTGAGTCAGTCCCAATCATACTACGAAAGTCTAATCGATGGGCTAGCGTTAGAGCAACTGTTGATTTTCCAATTCCCGTCGTTCCACTAATTAAGATAATAATGGGTTGATCCAATTTAGTAATCTTCTTAAACACAAGAAAATTTTCGGCGTATTGTGCATCTTTTTTATCTGCTAAAATCTTGTAAATTTTGTTATCCATTTCCTGCTTTGATATCTCTTGTATATTCCTTTTCAGCAAGTCATTTTTTATCTCCTCGGCAATCTTATGTGCTTCGAGAAATGATATTCCTGTTTTTAGTAAACTATTGGCAATTAATCCTCTAGAGAATATTATTGAATAATCTTGGTCAATGATTAAAATTTTATCCATTCTTTTTAATCCTTAAATTATTGGTATTGGAGTAACTATTACATTTTAAAATAAATTATTTAAATCATTGTTTTTGGGATTATTATTTGTTGTCATTTGGATCTTCTTCTAAGACTATAATTCTATAAAAATTGCTACTTAGAATTGTTCAATTTTTTAAACTCTGTGCTCCTATTATTTGAACATTATCAATTTTTACATAGGGTGCGGAGTAAGGACCGTAAATCTTATATTCCTTTGATATAGAAGTAATATTTTCAAATAAGTCTAATAGGTTTATGCCGAACATAGTTTCATTTAAGGCATGTTTTATTTCTCCGTTTTGTATCAAATTACCTTGTGAAATCAAACCGGAAAAATCACCAGTTGCAATATTTGGTGAATCTGCGGTTGAGTTTAACAAAATACCTTCTTTAACATTTTCTATTAAATCATCTTTTTGAGCTGTTCCAGGATGAAGAATTAAATTCGATATTCCTATAGAAGGAACGGAGCTAAATGAGCTTCTTGATGCATTTCCAGTACTTTCAACTCCCTCCTTTCCGGCGGTATAGCTGTTGTGCAACAATCCTGATTGCAGAAAATATCCACGTTCTATAATTTTTTTATTTCTACAAGGAAAACCTTCACCATCAAAAATATTAGAGCCAACTCTACCATTAATTATAGCGTTATCATCTATATTTATCAAATCTGAACCGATTTTTTTTTCTCTTTTGCCAACTAAAAAACTTCGTTTATATTGGTACATTTCTGCATTAATTGCAGATGCAATTGGATTTAATATTAGATTTATTGTCCCCTTAGGAGATAGTATTACAGGCATTTTTTTTGTTTTAATCTTTTTTCTATGTAGATTTCTCTTAGCATTTTTTAGCGCTTCCTCTGCAGTTTTTGTCCCATCAATGTCAGCTAGCTTTCTTTTCATTTGAGATTCGTAGCCATTTGAAACTTCTCCATTAATCGTATCTTTCACTATCATATTTGACGAGATATCGAATATAGTCTCCTCTCCACTTACCTCAATCCCGTTCGAGTTGAAAATATAAGAAAGATTGCTATTAGCTGTAAAATCCCCAGATTGCGATATTGCTTGGTCATCCTCAGTACAAACATTAATCAAGTCTTTAACATGATCTATTGCATCTTCGATTAATAAGCTCTTTATGCTTTTATCGTATAAATCTTCAACCACTGGGTAGGGTTTTAATTTTTCAGGCAAATTTTTAAAGTTTGGATCAGGAGTTCCAACACGCATCATTTTGATGGCATTTTTAACAATTTTTTCTACAACATTTTTATTCAATTTGTTTGTAAATGCGAACCCAATGGACCCATTCTTTCGATAAATCCTAATTGAAATTCCATGATTTCTCCCGGTTTCGCTATATTTTACCGAATTTTCCTCTACTTCGATATTAAGATATTCGCTTTTTCCTACAAAAATTTCAGCACATTTATAATTTGGATAATTTTTTTCTGCAGTCCTAATAGCAAATTTAGCAAGCTCAAATATGTCTATATCCTCATACATTTAATTCAATCCACCCACTGTGATGTCTTCAACTCTGATATAAGGTCCACCATCGCAAACTCTAACGCTTTGACCACCTTTTCCGCAAATGCCGTCAGAATAGCTAAACGATTTTTGATCACCTATCGCTGAAACTCTTTTTAAAACCTCTAGAATCATTCCCGATAACGCAACATCCCTCATTAATTCTTTTTTTTCTCCGTTTTCGATTTTATACGAGAACTTACACTTAAATTGAAAGTTTCCAGTAGTCGGATTAGTATAACCGTACAAAAAATCTTCGCAAAGAATTCCATTTTTTGTGTCTTGTATTAATTCTTCGATGTTCCAATCTTTTGGTTCAATGTAAGTGAACCCCATTCGGACTTGAGGTTTAGCGGAACTAGATGAAGCTCTCCCGTGACCGTTTGGGGGTAAATTCATTCTTGATGATGTTTCTAAGTTATGCAAGTAGTTTTTTAGTACTCCATTTTCAATTATCGTTGTTTTTTGTGATGGAATTCCTTCGTCATCTATAAAATAGCTCCCAAATAACTCATAAGGAAGTCCAAGTTTTTTACCTTGTCCCATTGAAGGATCATCAATGACATTAATATCTGTTAAAGCTATCTCTTTACCTATTTTTTCTTTCAAAATACTTTCTTTGCTTAAGACCAAATCTGCCTCACATGCATGTCCAAGGGCTTCGTGAATTAAGGTTCCGGCTAGTTTAGGATCAGCAATAATAGTAAATTGTCCACCTATTGGAGATTTCGCATCTAGTAATTTAATCGATTCCTGAGCCGTTTTTTCGCTTATTTTTTCTGCCTTTTCTGTTAATAATATCTCAAATCCACCTAAACCTCCTACAGAATTAAGGGATCTCTGGATTATTCCTGCTTTCTGGGAATACACCATGTTTAGTAATCGCAAATATGAAAGTTTTTGTTTAATTTTACTTCCAAATGAATTAATAAAGATATAATTGCTAACGCCATCCATATAAATTGTTCGCGTATTTGTTACTAACTTAGAAGAACTTGCTGCTATTTTTTCATGATTTTTTACTAATTTTATTTTTTCTTCTATATTTACATCCGATAAGGGTAGTTTACTATCAATTTTGAAGCTTTTCTCTATGGGATCCCTTTCAATTATTTTAAACTCATTTTTTAATAACGATTTTGTTAATTTCGCTAGCTTTATTGATTTTAAGAAGCTAGATCTAATACTATCCTTGTTAAGATCCTTGAGAACGCTAAAACCCCATCCTCCATTTATAAAAGCTCTTATTCCACAATTTGTCATCTCATAAGAAGAAATCTCCGTGCTCCTTTGATCTGTGAAATCTAAAGTCGTCCCTTCACTGAGCGTTGCTCTAATATCCCAATATTCTACTTTATTCCCCGCCTCTCGTAATAAATCTGCAAAAAACGCATTGTCAAATAGGCTTAATTCATCATCTGTCTCCATAAAACTCGTCAAATCACAATATAAGTATAAATATCAATTCATCAAAAAAATTGAGAGCTTTAAAAGATTGAAGAAGAGAGGGTTAAATAATTTTATTTTTTGAACTTATTAGTTATTCCATTCATTTTACATGTTCAGAAATTTAAAAAGTGACTCTGTTTCTCCTTTCATTTTCAAATCCTTAATAATTTTAATCGCTCCTTGAAGCGTTGCCGTTTTGGAAAATTTAGTTGAGTTTTTGAACTGGAAAGACCGATTACATTTCCAACATTTTTTCGTTTTTATTATTTTATTACTATAAAACCATTCACCACAATGGTAACAACGAAAAAAGTAAAATTTTTGGACATTACGCATCGTAAGGTAATATAAAAAAGAAAGATTTATAATTCCAATAAGACTAAAAGTTTTCTAACCCGTGACATATATGTTTTGAGGTTAATAACCAAAAAGTAAAGTTATTTTTGCCAAAGATATTATTATTCCTTAATAGAGTCAATATCAAATTTATCAAAACTTAAAAATTTTAAGGAGTTATGGTTCACAGTGAGAGAAATAAGTGATGACGAGTTAAAAAAGATGAATATTAACGAATTAACGCACTTATTTGTAGAAAATATAAATGAACAAAATTTGAAATTAATTGAAGGCATTGAATTTCTTGTTGACGAAGAATTTGAAAAATTCAATCAAAATCTAAATATTGTCATTGAAACAAATACTGAAGTTCGAATCAAGAAAGCTTTTGAATTTAAAATATTTAAATCTAAATTAATGTTTTCAAAAGCAGACAGATTAAAATTATTCAATAAAATTAATGATATCAAAAATATAGGAGAATTTTTCGCCCATAAAATGCTTCTCTATCAAGTTATATTTCCTGACAAAGAGTTTAAACTCCAAATCTTAAGTATTCTAAAATCATTAAAAACAATTTCTAATGACTTAGCAGAAGCAGTAAAAACAATTGGATCAGATTTGAGTAAAGCTCATGATATATGTGAAGAAGTAAAAGATGAAAGACGAAAAATGAGAGAAGCGGAATGGAAATTACTTAATCAATTATATAATTATGATATGGATTACTTATCAAAAACTTTCCTATACTTGAAAGAATTAATAGAAAATATTATGATGTTGGCTGACCACATTAAGAGCTTTTCTGAGTATATTCAATTTTTAGCGACTAAATATTTAATCTTTGAGTAAAAAATTGATTAACCATGGCAGTTGACATTATTTCAATGGTAGTAGTAGTTTTAATTGCCTTGGCAATCGCCCTTGCATTTTCTATAGGTGCAAATGATGAAACTCTATCCACTTTAGTTGGAGCTGGAGTTATTAAATTCAAAGTAGCCTTACTAATTGGTGGTTTAGCAGTTGGAGTAGGGATGTTCTCCTTTAGCTTTGCGTTTGTAGCAAAAACCGTTGGTGCTGATTTATTAGGTGAGGCAATAACTTATACAGAATTTATGTTGTTAACTGTATTAATAAGTAGTATCTTGTGGTTAGTAATTGGTAGTTTCGCAGGAATTCCCTTAAGTAGCACTCATTCATTAGTAGGAAGTATATTCGGAGTAGTATTTGTATACTCAATAACACATGAAACAGTTAATCCTGAAACAGTATTTAATTGGGTAAAATTAAATAATGTAATTCTGGGTTGGTTCTTTTCTCCAGCGTTCGGATTGATCATAACATATGTGCTTTTTAAATTACTTGCAAAAACTTATCTATCCAAATTAAAAGGTCTAAATCAAATCGAGAAATCTGAGAAATTTTTCAAATGGTTATTGTTAATTGCAGTAATTTTTGCTGAGATATGGGTGGGGGCAAATTCTGGTGAGGCGGTAGGTATACTTTATGGATTATTGGATGGAGGTACGTTGAACTTGGAGCAATATTTATTCTTTGCATTTCTTTGTGGTGTTTTCTCTTGTCTTGGGATTTATATTGCAGCACGGTATGTTGTTAGAAATCTAGCATCTCAGATGATAGATTCTCGACCTAGCGAAAGTCTCATTACTCAAATAAGTTCAGCCTTGATTCTTATGATTGCTACCTTATTAAGCTTACCTATTTCCCATAGTCATGTAATAGTATTTTGCATAATTGGAATGAGTGTGGCTCAAAAAAAGGAAGTTGACTACAAAGGCTTAGGAAAAATGGCTATATACTGGATTCTTACTTTTCCAGTTGCTGCGATTCTCGCAGGGTTGATTTATTTTGGATTTAATTTATTTGGATTAGTCTAATAAACTATAAAAAATACTGAGTAATTGTAATATATAGCACTAATAAAGAAAAGAAAATGTGTGATAAAAATGGGTTCATTAATAGAATATTTGAAAAGAAAAACGGCATTGAATGTTTTAGAAAAAACGATTAAACATGCTGAGGTCGTTCAACAATGTGTAAGAGAATTAGAAGTTGGGCTAAAAGTATTGCTAGAGGAAAAGAATCTTGAACAATCTCGCGAAAACTTTGACAAAGTTGATTTTTTAGAGGACGAAGCAGACAAGTTAAGAAGAGAAATATCAAAAGATGTTTCAAAAGGAGAATTAAATCCAAGCATTAGAGAAAATTTATCACATCTTATAAAAAGATTAGATGATGTAGCAAATTGTAGTACGGGCGTTGCTCGTAGAATTACTACCGTACCTATAAGATTTTGGGAGCAAAGTAGTGAAGAAACTATAAAACTAATATTAAAAATAAGTGAAACAACCGTAGAAGCGGTAAACAATTTAGATAAGCTTGTTATTGATTTAGTGGGCGAAAGGAAAAGTGTGGTAGAGTATGCTAAAAAGATAAATCAACTTGAACACGAAGTAGACCTTTTAAATATTAAACTAAGAGAAAGTCTTCAGAAAACAGAATATAATGTTAATTTCTTTACAATTTTCACTGTTGGCAATATATTCGACATTTTGGAAGCAATATCCGATTCTATTGAAGGCGTTGCCGACTATATAATAGTTCTTCTTACAAGTTCCAGTGTGCTTTAGAGTAGAATGTTTAGGAAAGATAGCTTATTAAAATTTATTAATATTTAAGTAAAATGTGTTAATTCTTTTAAAAAAAAAGGGAAATATTGAAAATTTTAATGCTTTTAATTCAATGAATTAAAATTAATACTAACATTCCTTAGAAGTTCTTTATATCTTGAACGTAAAGTTACTTCAGTGACTGAAATAACACGAGATATGTCTTTTTGAGACACTTTTACATTCCTCAACTTCGCTACAAGATATATCGCACCAGCACATAATCCTTTAGGATCTTTTCCAGAAATAGAGGTTCTTACTATAAAGTTGTGAAGCACTTTCATTGCTTCTTTTTCCACTTCAATTCCTAAATTTAGATCAGCACAGTAACGCGGGATAAGAGTTACGGGATCAATATGTGATATTTTTAAATTTAACTCCCGAACTAAAATCTTATAGCACTTCTTTACGATATTGTCGTTAATAGAAGCTTCTTCTAGTATTTCTTGAAGCGTTATAGGCACTTTTTCGTCTTTGCACGCGTAGTACGCGCATGCTGCAACCATCCCGTTTATCGATCTTCCTCGCAAAAGTTGTCTTTTAAAAACTTCTTTATATAATCTAACAGCAGATTTTTTCACTCTTTCGGGAAAATTTAGATTACCGCCTATTCTTTTCAGTTCGGTAATGGCCATTAACATGTTTCTCTTTTCCCAAGACAGATGTGTATTCCATTTAGCAGCTCTTCGTAAATCAGGATTTTTGATTTTGGTTCTATCGATAACAGTACTCAGACCTATATCTGGCATCAAGATAGACATAGGAGACCCTGTCCGCTCCTTTCTATCTTTTTCGTGTTTCGAATAAGCCCTTATCCCACTATGGGTAATATCCAATCCTCTCTCTCCAACAACTAGTCCACATTGTTGACAGACAGTTTCTCCTCTTTCCTGTATAATAACAGTATTCCCACGGCATTCGGGGCACAAACTTGATGATACATCTAATTCAACAATCATAATAAAATACCACTTTGCTTACAGTTTTAAAATTTTTTTTGTCGTTCCTATTTTTTTACTATTCTCGTTTTTCAAGGGAATAATAGGACAACTTTTTTTTCTTTTCACACACAATATATATTTGAACCAGTTTTTGAACACACATATTGTTATAACAAACAATGATAATTTTGTATTTAAATATTATGTTTTTTTAAACAAAAATTACTTTTAGTAGTAACTTTTTTTTTTTTTACCTAATTTCCTATGAATAAAAGGAATTTGAATATAACTATTTTTTTTTGAATTAATAATAGATGTATGATTAGGATATATATTTGAATAAAAATATGACACCTTTAGAACCTTGGGTGAAATAATTTCCTTGATTTTGCTTCTTGAAAATTGCGACTGTTTTCTTAATCGCGTTAAAATTAGTAATTAGTTATCGTGCTATCTTTTTACATAATCTTAAATAAAACTTTTACCACTAATTTTTTGGATTTATTATCGTCTTTTTCAAAGAAAAATTTTCTTTTAAGGTGAAATACAGATATCGCAAGAACCGGAAAAATCAAATAAGAAAGAAATTCCATCCACTAAGAATGAAAAGAGTTCGAGTAAGGATGAATCAGAAGATAAACTAAGTATGAGCGAAAAAGAAATAGAAAATATTAATCTTAACGACGAAAAAATAAAGCAATACATGAAAAAATACAAAGAAGAGAACGATAAGTACGCAGTTTGGAGAGGAGCGATAACTGAAGGTTTTAAAAAATGGTTAAAAGGCGAAAAAATTTATACGCGAGACAAGGAAAGAATATCTTTATATGTTGACGATAAGATTAAAGGAGAATGGCAAAAATTTATAAATAAAAACAAAGAGTCCTTTCCTAGTTTTTCAGAGTTAATAAGACAAAGTGTTAAGTCATTTATAGAAGATTCGAGTAGAGTTTCAAATGAACTGTCTAAATTGAACCCGAGTACCATATCCAACATCTCTCACGCCTTAAAAGAACCCCTTACATCTATTAAAGGTTATTCCCAATTACTTCTTGAAAGCGATGAATATAAAGCTAACTTAAGTGAGCATGTTGAGGAAACAATAAAAAATATTTTCGATCAGAGTAATCTGCTAGAAAACATTATAAAAAATTTCTTAGACAATATTCAACCTGAAGGTACTCCCTACGACATTTTATTAATTGAAGATGATTTGGCAACAATCCGGTTAATAACAAGCTATTTTGAAAGTAAACATTACATCTGTAAGGGAGTTGTAAGTGGGACAAAGGGTTTAGAGGAATTAAGAAGGATGGTCCCAAAAGTTATATTGCTAGACATAATTTTACCTGATTTAAGTGGGTATGATATATGTCAGACTATAAAAACTGATAATACTTACAAAAAGATACCAGTTTACTTTTTAACAGCGATATCCGCATCAGAAATAAAAAAACGTTTAAATGCGACACTCGCTGATGGATACATTCTTAAACCATTTAATTTTTCTGATTTTGGAGTTATTTTTGAAATTTTAAATGGAAAAGTGAAATAATCTGAGTAATAATTAAATAAATTATCCCCATCAAGAGAAGAATGATGATTTTTCTTTGGATTTGTTAACTTTTAAAGAAATATGATAAAACTTAATTAGATTAAATTTATTTTTTGTGAATAATTACTATTAAGTAAAAGATTAGTTTACCAAAAATAAAATTTTTTATAATAAACAATATAATAAAATTAGATTTTTAAGCGTAATATTACTCAGATATAAATCAAATGAAAATGTATTTGGTGTAAAAAATGCCTAACGAAAAAAAGAACGATAGTAATTCTAATGGTAAGGAAAATCACACAAGTCCAAATATGACTGACGAAGAAATAAATAATCTGGATTTGAATAGCGAACAAGCGAAAAAACTAATGAGGGAGTATGAGGACACAACGGATAAGTATGCTAAATGGCGTGGAAACATAACAGAAGGTTTTATGAAATGGCTTAAAGGAGAAAAAATATACGACAGAGAAAAGGAGCGCATTTCCTTGTATGTAACTGACAAAACCAAAGAAGAGTGGAGCAAGTTTATAAAAACTCATAAAAATAAATATAACACCATTTCCAAACTTATACGGGAGAGTGTTAACTATTTTATTAAGCAAGAATCCACTCTAATCAATGAAGATT
This sequence comes from Candidatus Nanopelagicaceae bacterium, assembly GCA_035530895.1. Classification (GTDB taxonomy): domain Archaea; phylum Asgardarchaeota; class Lokiarchaeia; order Sigyniarchaeales; family SOKP01; genus SOKP01. The sequence continues at coordinate 31,642 of DATKTW010000106.1, read as the reverse complement.
TGCATAAAATAAACAATCAAACTCTCACAAACATATCGCATGCTCTAAAGGAACCGTTAACGTCAATCAAAGGATTTTCTCAGCTATTGATTGAAAATTATCGTGATGAAATGGACGAAAGTGTTTTTAATACCATTCAAAATATATTTAATCAATCTCTACTTTTAGAGAAGAAAATTATCAACATTCTGGACAATATAAAAACAGAAACTCTTCAATACGATATATTATTAATTGAAGATGATTTAGCTACTATTCGTTTATTAACAAGCTATTTTGAAAGCAAAGGTTTTTCCTGTAAGGGGGTAGTAAGTGGAACAAAAGGATTGGAAGAGCTAGCAAATAACCCACCTAAGTTGGTATTGCTTGATATTATTTTACCTGATTATAGTGGTTATGATATCTGCAAACAGATTAAATCAAGTAAAGAGCATCAAAACATTTCGGTTTATTTGTTAACTGCTATACCAGGTTCAGAAGTAGAAAAGCATCTCGAAGAAAGTAATGCTGATGGTTACATTTTAAAACCTTTTGATTTCTCTGATTTTGAAGTAATATTCCAATATTTATAATAAGGTATTATCACTTTTTATTAAAGAACAAGCGGGCTATGAGGGAATTTCGCCTCCATGCTTTCTGAATGGAGGTATCGAACCCCCGACCTGCCGGTTAAGAGCCGGATGCGCTACCTGACTGCGCTAATAGCCCATTTAGTATTGGTTGCCATTGAAAACGCACCTGGAGGGATTTGAACCCCCGAGCGCTTACGCGCACTGGCTTACTTGATCGTATTATCTACTCAAGGCCAGCGTCTTACCACTAGGCTACAGGTGCTCTAATTATTTTAATTCTACGCAGAATAATTATGGAAAAATATTCCTAAAAATTATCTGCATATAGTTTTAGCCTATATGTAGAAATTTTTTATTTTTATTATTGTATTATAGGTATAAAAATAGTTTATTTTTAATAAAATAAATTTCTTTTTATTTTAATCTCGTAATTCCTAACCTTTATGATGACATTAAAGAAAAAATATAAATTTTATGTTACATTGACTCATAGTTGAGATGATGTAAAAATGAGTGCTGCAAAAAATTTTAGGTATTTGATACCAGATCGATTATTTAAAGAAATTACCCAGAAAGCCGCAGAGGTTTATCCAAATATCGAACACTATTGGATTTTTGCTGATCGTAAAGAAAACTTTGGAATTGTTAAGAAATTTATCATTAATCCAGATTTAAGAAAATCAAAAACCCACGTAAAACCAAGAAGTTGGATGAGGTATAAAAAGTCAAAAATTTATAACATGCGTAAGTTTAAACAGGAACTTAACGTAGATATAGTCTGGCAGGCACACACACATCCATCTGGAAACGATAAACTGCACCAAATTGATAAGAGGATACTTAAATATCTTTCAAACGGGGTTATGATTATTATAATTCCTCATATGCCAGAAAAGGAGTTAGAGGGGCATATGGTGGGTTGGTATTACGATAAGCGGTATACAAAAAAACCTATGATCGAGAAAATGGTTTTTGAGATCATCCAAGAATAAATGATTTCTCGTTAGCGACTTTCTTTTTTCTTTTTTTTCCTTCTATTATTAGAATTATCTAAGCTTTTTTTTTATTTAAAGAATTAATTTCCTTTCACATAATCTCCTCAATACAATGAAAAAGTATTAAAATTTTAAATTTTTATATACAAAATATATCGTTTGGAATTTATACTAACATTAAGCAATCGTCGCTTAGCTTGGTAGAACGCTTAAGCGTGTCAAAAGCGCCGGATTGCTAATCCGGTGTCCAATGGACTCGAGGGTTCGAATCCCTCCGATTGCGCTTATTGTTTAAAAGGTTAATACTTTAAAATCGAGAACGAATTGCTTTTTTCTTTAAATACTTATGTTTTAACATCTAATAATCAAAAGGTTAAACTAATTAAAAAAATTAATAAAATGTAAAATAATTATTTTAAATAACCCAAAAAAAGGGCCCATGGTCTAGTGGTTATGATTCAATTTTTAGAAATTGAATAAAATACGTCTCGCTAATATGGTATAATACATACTTTATTCGAGAATACACCGAGAAGCTCGGGAGTTCGATTTTTAAGCGAATGTATCGCTTAATCGAAAACCTCCCTGGGCCCACCATTTATAATTTCGATTTATATAATTTCTTAATTCTTTCGGGCCGAATTGCATTTAATTTGCAGTTTTTAAGATGTTTTCCTATATCTGCGATAATTCCTGGAGCAGTAGTAGATTCTCTTAATATTACAATGTTTTCTAAAAATCCGAATCGCTCTATTGAAACAATGTCTCGAAAATGACCGGTGTTCACAAGTGCTTTTTTAAATTGACCTTTAGTTTCACCACTGACAAAAACCGCCTCGAGATTCTCTGAAATCAGTTTTTCGTAAAAGTCTAAAGTTTTTTGATCCAAAATGCCTTGGATTTGTTGTTTTTCTTTATTTATCGTAACTACTTTCATATAAACAGGGAATTTATTAATAAAATCATAAGCCTTAATAATTTCTGGCAATGAAACATTTTTTCCATTACACAGTTGAGTTCGTATGTCATAGAGGTTTAATAATACATCTACCTTAGGGTTTACAATGGCACAGTCTACAAAAATTCCAAAGCCTACTTTTCCTACATCCAGTAAGACTCCTTTAAAGATATCGTTTGTCTTAACAGTATCAAATTCATGGATAGCCCCAATCTTTTTTTTTAGTATGTTTAAAATGAATACTTCTTCGGAACCTGATATGAGAATTTCAAACCTATTATCAAATTTCCTTAATTTCTTAATATGTATTTTGGTGTCCGGAAAGCTCTGGGTTAATTCTTTTAAATATTTAAGGTATCTTATCGATATATCTTTGATATTGCCTTTTTTTGGGATATTATATATTTGATCGTATAGAACCAGTGTTTTTACCATAAAAATTCTCAAAAATTAGTATTATGAATAATATTAGAAAGAATTGCTTAAATCTAAAATTTCTCTTTTTCTCACATTATATCAAGAACGTATTTAATTCTGACTTTCTTTCATTCTAACAAAATTTATATTCTTGTGGTTTTATGATTCATTAAATACAATATTAGAAAATTATGGTGGAGATATGGAACTACAACGGTTTAATTATTTAGTAGAAGAATTAAGGGAATATGACGGTATGGAAGAGATTTTCGTGTTGAGTCCTGAAAGTGAAATCCTTTTTAAATCTGAAGAATTCCAATTATCTGATGAAGAAGCGAAAGCCATCTTAAAAGCGTGGAAAGAAAATGAACCTGCTTTAATGTTCCAGAGTTATAGATATGCCATTTTAAAAAACGATGAGATACAACTAGCGGCAAAAAATATCGTTGGAGGAAAAGGCAATATAGTTGGGTCCGTTACGAAAGAAGGAGAATACATAATAGCCCATACGCAAGATATGGGACTTATCTTGCTTGAGTGGTCGATTTTTATCAATAAGGTTGCTTGGAGTTAGTTTAGTAACACTTTTTTTTATATTATAAACCCGATCTAACTTAATATATATTAATTGGTGATCAATTTAGCTCAAATTTAATTTAAACTTTTTATAAAAATAATCCTTTTATAACATTTAATATAATTATTTTACAAAGTTTCAGAGATTGATAATGAAATTTAATAACGATATAAATCAAATATAATCTACTTACACATTTTTCTCTGGAATGTCCAAATTGATTCTAAAAATAGGGTACAAAGGAAAAAAAAGATGGAAACTAAAACAAATAAGATTTACTTGTTACTGATATATGCAATTTTTCCTATAATTGCTTCAATAGTCTACTTGATTGAAGAACCATATACTTATCTAGGATCTTATGATATAATTCATAGAATTGGAAGTTTATTTGGCATTTTCTCTTTTATTTGGATGAGTTTTAACATCATCATCATGACAAAGATAAAAGTTATAGAAACAAATTTTAGTTTGGATTGGTTACTTAATTTCCACATGTGGACGGCTGTTATTGCATTAATTCTCGGTTCTCTCCATTTTCCATTATTGCGCATAGGAGGAAGCCTTGACCCTATTCAATTAAGTACAGGAACCTTTGGATGGGCTTCTATCGTTATTGTGATGGTACTGGCAAAAATCTTCATGTCAAATAGTCTAGTGAAGCATAAAGCAATCAGAAAACTTAGAGCGACCGCATTTAAAAAGGGATATAGATATAGCATCAATAAAATCCTCCATAATGTTTCCATGGCAGGATTGGTTCTCATTTTTTTCCACTCAATAATATCGTTCACGTCGGCAAGTTCGTTATACATGCTTGGCTTATACTACTTTTTCTTTGGTATTGCGTTTATCGGATGGTTTTATCACAAGTTGATTCGAAAGTTTCGATCAACAAGTGACCCTTACGTATATCGTAAAAGTTCTAGGGACGATGTAAGTTCGGATGGCGTCTCAAGTAAGGATAGAAAGTGGGCAATAAATTTATTAAAGCAAAACCCTTCGCTTTATCCATGTTTGCAATGTGGAATTTGTACATCTGAATGTCCTGTTTCCAATGTTACACAGGGAAACTATAACCCAAGAAGGAATATCTTAGCCACTCTTTTAGGGTATAAAGATTTGCTCTTAAAAGGAGACAATATAGTAATCTGGGGTTGTACAACATGTCATACGTGTGATGAAGTATGTCCTCAAGATATCAAACTAACAGATTTATTCACATTTTTGAAGAACCAGAGTATTGCTCTGGGTAAAGGACCAGACTTTATTGTTAAACAAGCCAAAACAATTTTTGACAGTGCGAAAGCTATACCTTCTCAGCCAGCTATCGAACATAGGAGACAAGAATTAGGGTTACCCGTAGGTTCAGAGCCAGATATCAGTGAAATGCAAACTTTACTAACTAACTTAGGAATTAAAGACAAATTTGAATTGAGAACTTAACTAAATAAAAAGTAAAAAATAAAAGAATGGCATAGAATTTACTAATTCAAAAAATTGATTTACTTTTTTAAGGATTGAGATTTCATATCTTTCATATTTTTTTACTATTTTCTTTTAAGATTTTTATCTGGATTTTCGGATACAAATTACATTAAAGGTTATACTTTATTTAGACAAAATATAAATTTTATTCATTATATGATTATTAATAGTAAAAAAAAATACATAATAAAAATTAATTAAAAATTCTATTAGGAGAGAATCATGTTTCAGCAAGCAGGAAGGGGCTATGATATGGCTATAACTCAGTTTTCCCCTGAGGGTCGTCTTTTTCAAGTTGAGTACGCCATAGAAGCTGTGAGAAGAGGAACAACGGCTATTGTATGTAGAAATAATAATTCTGTTGTATTTACCGTTGAGAAAAAGAGTTCCGAGCTTCAAGAGATTATTGGCTCTGAGAAAATTTTTAAAGTTGACGACCATATTGGAGTAGCCATTGCCGGTTTAACAGCTGACGCAAGAGTTTTAGTTGATAAAGCTCGCGTCCAAGCACAGGTTAATATTTTAAATTATGATGAAAAAATTTCTGTAAAAGATAGCACCTTAAACATTTGCGAATACCTCCAATTGTTTACTCAGAATGCGGGCGTAAGACCTTTTGGAGTAAGTTTTCTTATAGCTGGAATTGATTCCAATGGAGAAGCTTCCTTGTACTTAACTGATCCAAGTGGAGCTATGTGGGGTTATAAAGCCTTTGCGATTGGGTCAGGAGCGACTGAAGCAAGAGCTTACCTTGAAGAAAATTATAAAGAAGATATAAATGATGAGGACCTAAAATTATTACCTTTAAGGACCTTGAAGGAATTAATGGGTGAAAATTTAAATAAGGATACTTGTGATGTAGCTTTCATTATGAAAGACGATTTAAAATTTAAACTATTAAATGATCAAGAAAAAGATGAATTATTAGCTAAAATATAATCTTCTTACAATTATATCTAATTCAAGGTTATCTCAAATTAACGTTTATCTAATAATAGAAGGCAAAAAACATACAGAAACGAAATATTTCCATAAAGCAAATCGAGATAAGTTTCAATGATAGAAAGAGCGCGGATAGATTTAGGCGATTTTATAATCGGACGCATTGAAAAAGAGGGTCGAACATTTGAAATGCTAATAGCCCCAGATCAGGCTTGGGAAGCGAAAAAAATGATTCGAGACGAAATCAAGAAGCGTTTTGTAGATGGAAAGGATAAATCACGTGTTTCTGTGGACGAACTTCTAAAGAATCCTAAGATAGCAATTGAATTAATTTTCGAAAGTTTCATTGTATTTGAGGATTTAAGGCGAGGAAAAAAAGCTACTGATGGTGATATGGAGGCTGTATTTAACACTACAGAAGGGAGAATTATAGCGGGCTATATTTTACTTGATGGGGAGATTCAATGGACTCGCTCTCAAAGAGATGAAGAGAGGGAAAAGAAATTAAAACAAATTATAACAATAATTACCAAAAATGCGATAAATCCTCAAAATAAGAAGCCACATCCTTATCAGAGAATCGAGAAAGCTATAGAAGAAGCTAAAGTTAAAGTTGACTTAATGAGAAATGCAGAAGAACAGGTTGATGATGTTATCAAACAAATACGGGCAATCATACCTATTCGAATGGAACAGGTAGAACTTGCGCTTAAGATACCTTCTGCATTTACAGCGAAAGGTTATAATATAGTAGCGCAAATAGCGCAAATTAAGAACGAGGAGTGGCAATCGGATGGATCTTGGGTATCAGTTGTTAGTTTGCCAGCAGGTTTGCAGATGGAATTAGTAGACAAGTTAAATAAACTTACTCATGGAAGAGTTCAAACTAAAATTATGAAATCTTAGCCGAATAATTTTTAACTAATTTTTGTTTAGATTTTTTTTTTACGACATTGGTTAAGTAAAAGTATAAATAATAAGAAAAAGTGAGTTTAAGAAATGGAACACGAGAAAGATGAACCTATTGAAGATCCTACAGTAGATACTTCTGAGGACGTAGATATCGATGAGTTTGATGACGAGGAAACTTCCCGCGATCTTGTAGTACCTGGAGAAATTTTATCAGAGGATACAAAAAATTTCCTACCGGGACGTGGAACGATATTTAATAAAGATAGATCTAAAATTATTTCCTTAAATATTGGATTAAAACAAGTTAAGAGAAATTACATTAATGTAATTCCCCTTAGAGGATTTTATACACCCCGTCCAGGAGACAAAATAATTGCGTTAGTTACTGATAAAAATCCCGTTAAATACATATGCGATATAAACTCGAAAGACAACGGAGTTTTAAAACCTAAGAACACAGTAACAAGAGGAAAACCGAGAGGTTACAGAGGCGGAGCATCTGATGATCAGGATAATTCTACGGAAAAGTATGAAATCGGAGACATTTTAATAGTTAAAGTACTTTCGGCAGATAGGTTAAATAAACCGGAATTAACAACCGTGGGTAAATACTTAGGTAAAAGAAGGGATGGATTAGTAATCACAATTGACCCTCCAAAAATACCCCGCGTTATAGGGCGTAGTGGTTCGATGATTAAAATGTTAAAAAACCTGACTAAAAGTAATATATTTGTGACTCAAAATGGTCGTATTTGGTTAAAAGGCGAAGATTTGGCTCATGAAAGATTATTAATAGATGCGATACGAAAAATAGAAGAAGAAGCCCATACTGTTGGGTTAACAGACCGAATGTCTGAATATATTGAGAATGAAAAAAAGATAAGAGGTATGAATTAAATGCCGTTAATTATTAAAGATGAGTATCCGGAGAAGTTATTTCGTGAAGACGGTAAGAGGTTAGACGGCCGAGATAAATACGAGCTGAGACCTATTAAAATGGAAGTAGGAGTCTTAGAAAATGCTGACGGTTCAGCTTACATCGAATGGGGTAACAACAAAATATATGCTGCCGTTTATGGACCGAGAGAAGTACATCCTCACCATTTAGCAAAACCAGACAGAGGAATTTTACGCGTTTTTTATCGGATGGCAACTTTTTCGGTGTTTGAAAGAAAACGCCCTGCTCCTGGTCGCCGAGAAAAAGAAGTTTCAATGGTAATAACTGACTGCCTGGAACCCGTTCTCTTTTTAGAACTTTATCCTGGAACAGCTTTTGAGGTTTTTATCAACGTTATGGATGCCGATGGTGGAACACGATGTGCTTGTACCACGGTTGCAGCATTAGCACTTGCAGATGCAGGTGTTCCTATGAAAAGTTTAGTAACCGCCGTTGCTGTGGGAAAAATTGATGGAGAATTAATTACTGATCTATCAGGGATAGAGGATAAAGCAGGTGAAGCAGATTTACCTTGTGCAATGACATGGTTTAACGAAGAACTCTCATTACTTCAATTTGATGGTAGTATGGATTTAGATGAATTTAGCAAGTACTTAAGCCTTGCTAAAGACGCAATCTCTAAAATCTATGAAATTCAGCTGGACGCGTTGAAAAAGAAATACATCGAAATTCAAGAAGAATACAGTGGAGGAGAGAAAAAAGAATGATGAATATAAAGCGAGTAATATCGACTATAGAAAAGAATTATATTCTTTCAAATCTGAAAAAAGGAGAAAGAATAGATGGCAGAGATCTTTGGCAGCATAGAGACTGGAGTGTTAAAAGTAATGTAATAGCTTCAGCGGAGGGATCTGCTGAAGTTTCTTTAGGAAAAACACGGGTGATCACTGGATTGAAGTACGATGTAGGTGCACCATTTCCAGATCTTCCTAACGAGGGAGTTTGTACATTTATGGCTGAACTATTACCTTTAGCATCTCCTTTGTTTGAAAGAGGTCCTCCTGACGAACAATCTATAGAATTAGCACGCGTTGTTGATAGGGGAATTCGCCATGCAGACTGTGTTCAAACGAAAAAGTTGTGTATAAAGGAAAATGCAGCAGTCTATATTCTATTCGTGGATATTTATGTTATTAATTATTCAGGGAATTTAATTGATGCTGGTGGCATTAGCGCTTTAACTACGTTAATTTCAAGCAAAATCCCTGAAGGAATATGGGAGAACAACGAAGTTACATGGACGGGTAAATATTTGAGCGGAGATACACTTGTGAACGAATTACCTATAATTTTAACATATGGAAAAATTGGTGATATTATTTTCTTAGATCCGAGTTTACCAGAAGAATTAGTATGCGATGGAAATATTTCAATTTCGGTAACCGAAGATAAAATAACATCTATTCAAAAAAGTGGATATGCTACTTTATCTATAAAGGAAATAGAGATGTTAGGTAAAAAATCTATGGAGATTGGCAAGAAGATCAGAAAAGATTTAAATCTTTGGCAATACAAGCGTTAGGATTAAAATTTTTAGTTAATTTAATTTTTTTTATTTTTCATTTATAAGAAACAGGACCAATTCATTTCTTAATTTAAGTTACTTTTCTTACTCTTCTCAGAGTTTCAAAAGTTCCACATCGTTTCTTCATTGGAAAAATTTAAAGTTTATAATAGTTTTTATTTAAACACATTATTATAAAAGAAACTAGTGATCAATATGGGTAAAACAAAAAAAACAGGAATTTCTGCAACCTTTGGTGCGCGTTATGGTGGTAATGTTCGAAAGAAATGGCGATTAGTAATGGAGAAACAAAAAGGTGGCAATTTAAAATGTCCACGATGCGAAACAAAAGGATCTATTAATAGAATCTCCACAGGTGTATGGCATTGTAAAAAATGCGATGCTAAATTTACTGGTGGTGCTTATTACACCCAAACTCCTCGAGGTGCGGAATCTTTTAGAATAGCGAAGCAAAAACAACGAGAGTTAGATGCTATAGAAGAATAATGAATAATAATAACTTACTTACTATTAAATCTACTTTAGAGTTTCAATTTAAAACGCCTGAATTATGTAATTATTCGTATAACTCTTTTTTACCTGAATTTAAAGTTCAAAAATCAAAAAGAGCTACTATAACTTTAAAAAAAGAAGAAAATTCCTTAATCTTTTCAATAGAAAGTAAAGATATTACTGCATTCAGGGCAACAATTAATGAAATCATCAGTTTTGGTCGTATATTTGAAGGCGTTTTGAATATTGTAAATAAAACGCAATAAGTCTTAGATTAAATTATTCGTAAATTTCATATTCCACATTTCATTTGATATTATAAAACAAATTTTGTGATTTTCGTTGACGATTAATTTGGACCAATTAGATGAAGAAACAAAAAAAAAATTTCAAAATTTAACTCAGGTTGGGCAGACTTTAGAACTCCTAACACAACAGAAGATTCAAATTGATAGTTCTATCAGAGAAACAGAACTTGCATTAGAAGAGTTAGAAAGAGCAAGCCACGATACAACAGTTTATAAGCAAATCGGTGGTATAATGGTTAGAAGCGAAAGAGATAAGCTTCTGGCAGAAAAAAAATCGGATAAAGAAACCTTAAATATGCGTTCAACCACGCTTGCTCAAAAAATAGAAAGAACAAAGAGCACTTTTGAAAATATGCAAAAATCTCTTCAAGCAGATCTTCAAAATCAATAATTTAATGAAATATTCATGCTTAATTCTAAAAAAGAGGATTTTTTAAACTTTTTAAAAGGAAAAAATCTCTTAATTACCACCCATGATTTAGCAGACCTTGATGGTTTTATCTCAGGGATTGTCTTAAAATATTGTTTTGATTATTATTTCCCTAACCAAAACATACATTTAACTTTTTCAGGACTATCTAAGCATACAAAAAGTTTTATAAACAAATTTAGTACAAAATTTCCAAACTTTAACTTTACCTTTCAAGAACATGTTGAATTATCAGATATCGATGTTATCGCGATAGTTGACTCTAATAATCTAGACCAAATAAAGCTATTTAATAATTTAGATTTGGATATTCCTTATATCTTTATAGATCATCATTTAAATTTACAGAAGGATTATCTAGGTAATGTTTCGTCACTTAATTTGATTTTTGATAATTATTCTTCGACATCAGAAATAGTGTTAGAATTATTTGATGATTGCACCATAAAGCTTCCAATACCATATAAATATCTTCTTGTATCAGCAATCTTGACCGATTCTGGATTTCTCAAGTATGGAAATACCAGAACCATAAAAAGTTTAAATAATATCTTACAGGGTCAGTTAGAAATTCAAGATATAATCCCCTTACTAAAAAATGAAAAAGACATCTCAGAGAAAATTGCACGAATTAAAGCGCTTCAAAGAGTTAAATTAATTCGAATTAACAATTGGTTAATAGGAATATCACATCTTAGTAGCTTTAGCGCTTCTGCTGCTTCAATCTTAACAAATGTGGGTTTTGATATTGGAATTGTCGTATCTGAAGATAAATCTGATTATAGAATCTCTACTCGAGCAAAAAAACAAGTTTGCCTAAAAACAGGCTTACATCTTGGGAAAATTATAAGTGAAATAAATAATGTGAATGGTGGTGGACATGATGGTGCTGCTACTTTGAATGGTAAGAATGATGTAGAGGAAAGTCTCAATCAATTAATCGATAAAATAAAAGAAACTTTAATTAATTAACTATCTTTATAAAGCAAAAAGAATTATGGAGAACCCATTTCATGAGCTTGATTAAATTTAATAATTTTCATTTTCGATATAAAGGAAACGACGAATATGCGCTTAAAAAAATTAATTTGGAAATAGGATCAAATAAATTTATTTTATTAGCTGGGGAGACGGGATCTGGGAAAACCACATTAATTAGATGTATGAATGGATTAATCCCCCAATTTTATGCTGGCTATTATAAAGGAGATGTAGAAATTTCAGGAAAAAATACCACTGAAACAACAATATCAGAATTATCTAGTGAAGTTGGAATCGTATTCCAAAATCCTGAAAATCAACTAATTACAATGAATGTAGAACATGAGATAGCTTTCGGTTTGGAAAATTTAGGAATTCCAAGGGATGAAATAAAAGAAAAAATTAAGGAAGTTGTAGAAATAACTGAAATTGAAAGTATAATAGATAAAGCACCTTTCGAGATAAGTGGTGGTGAACAACAACGAGTTGCTATTGCTTCAATTTTAGTATTAGAACCTAGGGTTATCGTTCTGGACGAACCAACAGCAAACTTGGACCCATTATTTGCAAGAAAAATTTTAAACCTATTAAAAAAAATACAAGTCGAAAAGAAGATAACTGTTATAATTAGTGAACACCGAATGGATTTAATTCTACCATTAGTAGACGATATAATTTTAATGAAAGAAAGTGAGATTATAGCTTATGGTGCTAAGGACAAAGTCATAAATTCTAGCACATTTGAGAATTCGAATATTAATAAACCAAAAATATATTCAATTTTTAATGAATTAAAAAAGAGAAATAAATTTCAACACGATATTCCAGTTTCTATTCAAGATGCCATAAGTTCATTAAAAATGATTAAATAACTTGAAATACTCATGAAGGATAAAAATTCGCTCCCTTTAATAATGGTACACGATGTTGATTATGTATACTCAAACGGAACAATTGCGTTAAAGCAAGTTTCATTAAATATTAAAAAAGGCGAATTTATTGCAATAATGGGGCAAAATGGAGCGGGAAAAACGACTTTGATTCGTACTTTTAATGGATTAATCCGACCAACAAAAGGAAGTATTTATTTAGAAGGAGAAAATATTGATTCAAAAACTATTGCTACAATATCGAAAAAAGTTGGTGTTATCTTCCAAAATCCTATGCATCAACTATTTTCTAATACATTAGAGGACGAAATTAAATTTTCCTTGAAAAGTCTAAATTTAGATAAAGAAGAAATTCAAATAAAAGTTGATCAAATACTAAAGGAATTTGATCTCGAAAAATATCGAAAAAGATCCCCATTAAACTTATCTGGTGGAGAATCAAAAAAATTAGCTATAGCTTCTATTATTTGTCGTGACCCTGACATTCTAGTTTTTGATGAACCAACATTAGGGCAAGATGCAAAAGAGATTAATTTCTTCCTTGGATTAATAAAAAACGAGCTAAAAAGAGGAAAAACAATAATAATGGTGACACATAACATAGAGTTTACAATAGAACATGCTCCAAGGATAATCTTGATGGGTGGAGGACAAATTATTGCAGATGGTCCAACACAGAGTATTTTTACTAACGAGTTTTTAATATCAAAATCTTCATTAATTATGCCGCAAATATATCTATTCAAAAAAGAACTTCAAAAAATAGGAATTACTATTCCTAAAGAAGTTATTAGAGAAAGCGAAATAATTAGTTTTCTGGATAATTATTTGGAAAGCAAATCCACAATTTAAAGGAGGAAAATTAATAAATGTCTTTAGAATTTCTGAGTGCGTTCAAATTCTTGAAAAAAGAGACTTTTCTCCACAATTTAGATCCAAGAGCTAAATTATTACTAGCGATAACATACACTATTAGCGCTCTATTATTTCAAGAAATAATCCCCTTATTACTACTTTTAATAACCCTACTCCCAGTAATAATTATAGGAAGGTTATTTAAAAAATGGTTAGAGAGCGTCAAGGGAATGTCTTTTCTCTATATTTTTATTATTGTTCTTAATACTCTATTTATTAATGAAAATGGATTATCATTTGCGATTGCTATGATTTTAAGAATTTCAATAATGATTTCAGCATTTTCTTTATTTTTTTTAACTGTAGATCCAAACGATTTAGCTCTTTCCCTAATTAGTATGAAAATTCCATACGAGTATGCATTTTCTTTCTCGTTAGCATTTAGGTTTGTTCCAACTATTGCTATAGAAACACAAAATATCATCGATGCTCAACAGAGTCGAGGTTATGAAATGCAAAAAAAAGGGATAATAAATCAAATAAGAAACCTATTTCCTCTCTTAGTTCCTCTTATAGTTAGTTCTATAAAAAGAGCCTTTAACGTAGCAGAAGCCTTAGAATCACGATCTTTTGGTAGTAAAAAAGGTCGGACATTTTATTATACGATTAGATATTCCTTAAAAGATTGGATATTTTCGCTATACTTGATTTTTTTATTGACTTTTTCAATATATGTTAAAATTAACTTTATTTTAATGCCATTATGGTTTAGATGGAGTTTACCTTTATGAAAATCTATTCTATTACAAATTCAAATGGAGTTTCTAATTACTACATTGGAATTAACCAGATTGAGATTGATCCCAAAGAAGTTCAAATAACCAAATTAGTGGAATTAATTGAGGTTATCCAAAGTCATTATGAAGATACTATTTTACAATTCTTCAACGATAGATATATTCTAAACCCAGAACATATAATACATGCTTGTTATTTCGTCCAAAAAGCCTTCTATACTAAAAATAATATTTCAAATAAAAAGAATCTTGAATTACTTCTATACTTAGCTGCTAAAAGACAAATAAAGCTAAGCCTCGAATGTTTTGGGGTAAAAAGTTATAATTTACAAAATAGAAGAATAAGCTTTTGTATTATCTCTCTGGAGGATAATATTCAGCAAGTAAATATCGAAATAAATAACTATTTGCTTTCCAAGGATATAAGTTTAAATTTAGGAGATTTATCTATTGATAAGTATAAAATCGTCAAAAATTATTTTGAATTTTCTGACAATCAGATTTTAACCGTCTTGAAGTCTTACGGATATAAAAACGACATAATAGATATAACTTCTTTAAATTTAGAAAGCTTGTATGGAGCGTTGAATGATTTAATATGTGAAAAAATGGCTTTATTAAGTTTAGAGAAAAGGATATCTTTTTAGAACTGATTATACTTATTATGGATAATAATGATATCATCTGGATTTAGAAATGATATCCCACTAACATTTCCCAGAATTTCAATCCTTAGAATTTTATCTGGATTATCCAAATCGACTCTATTATTAATAATTTTTGCCACTGATTCAATAATGGTATCTCGTTCTATGATCTCATTTTTTCTGCGTTTCAATTCGATCTTATAAGAATCTTCTTTGTTTAAATAAAGAGGGTAATATTTTTCTACAAAATCTTTTATTACATTTAGTTTGGTTTCACACACATAATTAATAGGGACAATTTTAAGGATGAATTGAAAAAAACGAGAATCTTTTTCAAGGATTTTTTTAATCTTTAGTATCACTTCTTTATTACCAATATTGGTTGTAGCAGTTATTAATCCGGGATATTTGATCCCTAATATAATGGGATATTTATCCCCACACATTAACAGAGTAAACCAAATTTCTGCTTTTGCATTCACTTCGTTAAATCTCGAAGTTGAGACTAATAAATTAAAGTTATTCAATATTTACTCCAAATAGTTAATCTTAATTTGATTCAATATAATCTTCAATTTCCTCTTCTTTTATAATCCCAATCCTCAATAGCTTTAACTCTTCTGAGGTGCAATCAAGAATTGTTGTGGAAATTTTCGTTTGGGTTTTTCCTCCGTCAAGTATTAAATCTATCGGTGTTAAAAATTTCTTCGCCACTTCATCTCCACTAATTGATGGGGGTTCTCCAGAATAGTTAGCTGAAGTTCCAATTATTCCGCCAAAGTATCCTTTTAATTTTAATTTTTTTAAAATGGTTAAGATTATCTCGTTTTCTGGTACGCGAATACCAATCGTATTTTTAAAAGCTGTAACTTCCGGAGGAATAATGTTAAGTTCTTTTTTTTTTAATATTAATGTCAGTTGACCAGGCCAGAAGCGTTCAGCTAATCTATAACTTATTTTGTTAAAATCTGCAACTTTTTCTGCTTCTTCAGTATCTGCAACTAATAGTAATAATCCCTTTGAACGATCTCGATACTTAATATCGTAAATTCTATTTATTACTTCAAGATTGAGAGGATCTCCCCCTAGACCATAAACTGAATTAGTCGGAAAAGCAATAAGTTTACCTTCGATAATGTTCTCCACTGCGATTTCGAGAACAAATTCTAAATCTTGAATTTTTTTTCCTTTAAGTTTTATTAAAAAACCCATTTGGATTCATTTGGATTATAAGTTTATTATATAATAAAAAAGGCTTCACTGATGATTTTCTTGGCAGGATAATTCATCAGCGATTTTAAACCACTGAAGATCGAGTATTTCTTGAAGTTCAATTAAATCTTTTTCAGATATTTTCGAGAACCGTTTTTGTCTTGATAAGTATTCAATTAGTGGAGCTCTTTTTGAGGGATCTAATAGTGGTTTGCTTTTTTTTGATAATGTTAAAACACCGTTTTCGATTTCATATAAAATCCATGAACCTGTTTTAACTGCTAAACGAGGTATTTCAATAGAATCTTCGGATGCAATGCCCCATCCAGGAGGACAAGAAGCTAAAATATGAATGTACTTGCACCCATCAATTGATTTTGCTTTTTTAAATTTCTCATAGATATCAAGAGGTTCGCTTACAGAACAAGTAGCAACATAAGGGATTTCATGTGCCGCCATTATTCGCGGTAGATTTTTCTTATATCGTTCTTTTCCTAATGTGGTTGTAGTCGTTATTGCTCCATGTGGAGTGCTAGATGATCGTTGAATTCCAGTATTCATGTATGCTTCGTTATCGTAACAACAATAAATGATATTAGAATTTCTTTCAGCTGCACCACTTAAACCTTGAATCCCTATATCTGTTGTTCCTCCATCACCAGCAAAAACTAAAGATGTCATTTTTTCCCATACTTTGCCTGGAAATCTATACGATTTTGCTTTAAAAGCTGCAGATACTCCTGTTGCTGCTGCAGCTCCTGCAGCAAATGCCATATTCATAAACGGAAAATTTGGTGCTGTCTTAGGCCATAATCCAACAACAACATTTAAACAACTAGCAGGCGTAACTAGGGATGTATTTGGACCAAGAGCTTTCATAGCCCACCTTATAGCTATTTCAAGACCGCAACCTGCACATGTAGAATTCCCTGCTAAAAAATATTCTTCTTGTCCAATTTCTAATGCTTCTTTTATGGATACCATTTTTAATCGACCTCCAATAATCCATCCCAGAAAGTTCCTTCAATCATATCTTTTGGAAACTCTCCAGTTTCATTTAATTTAGTCAATACTTTTAATTGATTTTTCTGTTGTTCTAATCCAACTTCTCTACCACCTAAACCCATTACAATTGGTAAAACTTTTGTAGTTACTCCAGAACCATATAGAGCTGCTTTTACTTCACTACTTACGGGCCCTCCAGTCGGAGATCCAAACGCTGTAGCTCTGTCTGCTACGCCAAGAACCTTAACTTTATTAGCAATTTGTATTATATCTTCGACTGGAAACGGTCGGAAATATCTTAATTTTACACATCCCACTTTATATCCTTCAATCCTAAGTTCATCAACCGCATCTTCCATCTGCATGGCAAGTTCACCATAATTAAGTATAGCAACTTCCGCATCTTTCATTTTATATTCTTCAATTAATCCATTTCCATAAGATCTACCAAACTTTTTCTCAAATTCTGCAGCAACATCCTTGATTTTTTGCTTTGCTATAGTATGAGTATAATGAATTTTTAATCTAAATTCATTGTAAAAACCAGATGGCATGATTAGATTCCCGTGCATCATTGGTCTTTCAGGATCGAGAAAAATATGGGGCCATCCTCTCTCATCTGGAAGTGGTGGTAAAAAATCATCCACTTCATCTTGATCCTCGATGGTTACAGGCTTAGATGTATGAGATAGAGTAAATCCCCCATAAGCTACAAATTTAGGTAATAAAATATCGTAATCTTCGCTAATTTTATATGACATTAATATATCATCATAAATTTCTTGGTGCCCTGAAGCAAATGAAATCATCCAACCAGTATCTCTACAACTAATTACATCTGTGAAGTCTGCCCAAATATTCCACGGAGGAGCAGGAGCTCTTGAAGCAATCGTAGTAACTATAGGTAGACGCGCACCTGCTGCCCAATGGACCATCTCATACATATAAAATAATCCTTGTCCAGATGTAGCAGTGAAAGTACGAGTCCCTGCGGTACTTGCACCAATAATCGATGCCATTACGGAGTGTTCTGATTCAACGTTAATATATTGAGTTCCCGGCATCTCACCGTTATCTGCGAACTCTGATAATTTTTCTACTACAGTTGTTTGTGGTGTAATGGGATAAGCACTTATCACTTGGACTCGTGCAGATTTCGCGGCGTAGGCTGCTGCTACATTACCCTTTATTATCTTAGTTTCTCTTTTCTGTGTAAAATCTTCTTGTGCTTTAACCATATTAAACTTCACTCTCTCTAACCATTTCTATACTTTTTGTGGGGCATTCTTTAGCGCATATACCACAACCCTTGCAATATTTATAATCAACTTCAAATTCTCCTTCTTCATTTCTGATTATTGTACCTTCGGGGCAATACATCCAGCAAATACCACATTTAGTACAAGTATCCCGATCTACAACAGGTTTAAACGTTCTCCAATCTCCTGTGTTTCCTATACTTCCTTTAATAGGAAAGGATATTGGGATTGGAGGTAGTTCTTTCCAATTTTTATATTCTTGAACTTCAGGTCGCTTATCTTTGTCTTCGCATATATTCTTCCATTTCACCTTATTCATTCAAATTCAACCTCCTTAACACTATTGTAAGCTTCGACAGCAACTTCTAAATTTTTCTTACCCCTAGCTTCTCCATATTCGCTATAGATCACTTTTTTCATAGTGTCTAAATTATAGAAGCCAGTTAATTGGCCAAATGCCCCCAGCATTGGAATGTTCAAAATGGGTCCACTCGAATGCATAAATCCTAATTTTATACAGATTCCTGTAGCATCAACAATATAAATTTTTATGTTTTCGGGAAATTCACAAGTATCAATCGGATTTTTTGTATTAATTAATAATGTGACTCCACTTTTTATCGTCTCCAAAACTCTAGGAATATCTAATAGTGAGGGGTCAAAAATTAACATGTAATCTGGATTTATTACACTATCGTAAGTTTTTATCGTTTTGTTCCTTGATAACTTAGTAAATGCTTGGATAGGTGCCCCTCTCCTCTCTGCTCCAATAATAGGTATCGCAATTGCGTCTTTAAAACTTTCTTCATAAGCCAATTGAGCTAGAAGTTGACTAGCAGTTATAGCGGTTTGTCCTCCTCGACCGTGAAAGGTAATTTCTATTTTACCATTATCCGTCAATTTTTTCCAACCTTCAATTTATTCGATCTTATAATTTTGATTATTACACAAGCCGTAAAACAATAATATTGTTATTGTTTTTGGATAACTTATAAAATTATCTTAAATAGAACTACTAAGGTAAAGTAACTAGCAATAAATTAAAAATTTCTGGATAAAATTTATAAGTAAGCCACTGAAATTGTTGAAAATTAATAATAATGATTACCTAAAATCTAGTAATGTAGACTGTGATTAATTTTGTCAGAAAAATCAAAAAATGAGGAAGAAGAATTTTCATTCAAATGTCCTTCATGTAAAAAGGGTAAAATAAAAATTCATAAAACAACTTATGACGTACCTGACGGAGATAAAATGTTAATTATTAAATTCGAATGTAACATTTGTAATTTTACTAACAATGATATAATTCCTTTGACTACCAACAATACTCCAGGAATAATGACTTTAAGAGTTTCAAATGAAAAAGATTTAAAATCAAAAATCTATCGTTCCCCCGTTGGAAAATTAGAAATTCCGGAGTTGGAATTATTCGTAGTGCCTGGTCCAAAGGCCGATTTTTATTACACCAATGTTGAAGGAATATTATACCGATTTGAGAATGCCGTATCCATATATCGTAAAAATCTAGAAAAGGACGATGTTCAAATAGAAGAAATTGATAAAATTTTACATGATCTACATCAGGCGGTAAAGGGAGAATTTGCATTTACTTTAATTGTTACTGACACAGGAGGAGGAAGTTATATCATTCCTGAAGATGAATCAAAATATTCGTTTGAAAAATTAGAAAATAAAGAACTAAATTAAAAGTAATAAATGAAATTATCATAATTTATAAATAGATATAAAACCTAAAATATAGATTTAAAATATGTGTGAAATCAAATGACAATTAAGAAAATCGGAATCCTCACAGGGGGTGGTGATTGCCCAGGTTTAAACTCAGTTATTTACGGAATTATGCTAAAAGCTTACGATGCAGGCATAGAATGCGTTGGAATCCTCAAAGGTTGGAAAGGTCTTATAGAAAATCTAACAATCCCTCTTAAAATAGCAGAACATGATGATTTACATACAATAGGAGGCACAATTTTGTACACAAGCAGAACTAATCCTTTCAAGGGAGTAGAATCTAAAAAAGAAGTTGCTAAGGATTTGGTAAATAAATTAGAGGAATTAGGTATTGATGCGTTAATCGCAATTGGGGGGGATGACACTTTGAGCGTTGCTGATGCTATGTGTAAATACGCAAAGGCAAATGTAATAGGATGCCCAAAAACGATCGACAACGATCTAGCGGGAACGCATTACACATTTGGGTTTTGGAGTGCTGTACAACTAGCTTCTAATGCGATGGATAACTTAACGACTACCGCAAGATCTCATCAAAGGGTATTTGTAGTAGAAGTTATGGGAAGAGACGCAGGATTTCTTACATTGTATAGTGGAATTTCTGCTGGTGCCGATATAATATTAGTTCCTGAATCACCGTTTAGTTTAGAAAAGGACATTATTGATGTGCTTAAAAAAAGAGTCAATGCAGGGTACAAATATCACATAATTGCCACCTCAGAAGGAGCTTATCCAAATTCTGAGTCGTTGAAAAAGGATTTTAAAACAATATCAGAAGAAACGATAGATAAATTACCTAAAGATACATATGGAAACCCTTTGCTTGTAAAATTGAATATATCCAAAATAATTGTTGACGAACTCAATTTAAGAGAAGATTTGAAAAAGGAATTTGAGAATAATGGGGTGGATTTTGAGTGTAGAAGCGTAGTCCTGGGCCACACAATGCGAGCAGGAACTCCTAATTCCTTCGATAGAATTTTAGGATTGAGATTTGGTTTAGCAGCTATGAATCTTGTTTTGGAAGGTAAATTTGGAAGCATGGTTTCGCTTCAAGGAAATAAAATTGAAACGATACCACTTTCAGAAGGGGTAAAAAAGAAATACATTACTTCGGATAGTGATAAAATGGAATTACGAGACCTATTAGTGAAAATTAGATATCTATCAAAACAGAAATAAATAGGTGAGTTTCTTTTTTTATATATTTTTAGTTTAAAAAAGGAATTTTTCTAACCCAATGTTTTTGTATTAAGCTTCTTGATAATATAAAATCAAGTATAATAAAAGCAAAATTTTCTTAGAATTTAATTATTAATCTAAATTAAATGAAAATTATGAAATGGAAGAAAATTTTATTATTAGTTGCAAATTACAAGACAACTGGTTATGATTTTTATGATTCTGCCTTCCCGCCTCTAGCCTTTGAATATATTGCGGCTTATGTAGAAGATCTGGTAGAAGTGAGAATATTAGATTCAAAAGCTGCTAAATTAAATTTTTCTCAAGTTAAGAAGGAAATTGAAAATTATCAGCCTGATTTAGTAGGATTAACAGTTCCAGTTACAAGTGCCATTGATACTGTTTTACAACATGCAAAAATTGCTAAATTATATGGCTCAACAACTGTTATTGGGGGGTGGCATCCAACATTAGCTATTGAGCAAACTTTATCTTCTCCATGGATAGATATTTTGGTTAGAGGTGAGGGTGAATTTACTTTCCGTGAATTAATTGAAAAGGGGTCTCCACTAAATATATGTGGTCTATCCTATAAAATGAATGGAAAATTAATACATAATCCGGATAGACCATTTTTAAAAAACTTGGATGAGTTAAGGCCTCCGTCTCGCCATTTGGTAGGAAATTATAAATACAAAATATTTAATATGAATATTGACGCAATTGAGACTTCTCGTGGGTGCCCACAAGCATGCAAATTCTGTAGTACTAATGTGGTCTATAATCAAACATGGAGATCTAGATCAGTTGAAAATGTTATAAATGAATTAGAAATAATTTCTAAAAATAAAAAAATTAGTGATATTTTTGTTGTAGATGATAATTTTCTTGTTAATATGAAACGTATTGGAAGATTATGCTTTGAAATTATAAAAGGCAAAAGAATGGGAAGAATACGAAAAAATTTATTTTTTTTCTTTCAAGGACGATTAGATTCGATGGCGAGACACCCTAAAGTAGTTAAGTTAATGGCTGAAGCAGGTTTTTGGCTTGTTCTTGTAGGCGTCGAAGCAACTGATGACAAAGGACTCAAAGCAGTGGCTAAGGGGTGTAATACAAATCAAATTAAAGAGGGTATAAAGGTTTTACATGAAAACGATATAATAGTAATGGGAAATGTTATTATCGGAGCTAACCTAAACGACTCTGTAGATGATGTTCTTATAACAATTAATAAAACAAGAGAGTTAAGCTTAGACTTACCAAGTTTTACATTGTTAACTCCATTCCCATCAACTAAATTTTACGATGAAATTAAAGAAAAAGGTCTACTTTTAACAGAAGAATATAGTAAATTTAATTGGCTTAACCCCGTGATAAAAACCCCTAATCTTAGCCCAGAAATTCTTAAAAAACTACTGTTTCTTGGTTTTTATTCAATTGGCTATTATGGAGGAAATTCGAGAAATAAATATTATTTATGCCGTAGAACTGTTAGATCAAGAGGAATTTTCTATATTATCAATCCTTTTAGATTTTATCGAGCATTTAGTTCATATTTTAAATGGAAAAAAATTGTTATACATAATTTAGGTGGATTAAAAAAGAAAGATGTAAAACAAATAAAAACAGGAAATTTAAACCATATGAAAGATCTAAAAAATGCTATAAAAAACTATAGGATCTAAAGAAATGGATTATCAAATTTCAAAAAATCATGATTTTACTTGGAAAAAAGTATTATTAATTAAACCAAATTATAGAACCACTGGCTGGGACTATTATAATATGGATTTTCCTCCAATTAATCTGACTTATATAGCTAGCTATTTAACTGATTTAAATGTAAATGTAGAAATCCTTGATACAAAAGTGAAAAACTTAACATTTAGTCAGATTAGGAAAAAAATTGAAAAATTTAATCCAGATATTGTTGGTATTTCAGTTTTTGTATCTGCCGCATTAAAGAACTCAAATAATATTGCAAAAATTGTAAAAGAAGTTAATCCAAATTGTACTGTAGTATTTGGTGGGAGACACCCTACATTCGAACCAGATTCAACAATAAATCTTAATGAAGTTGATATACTAGTAAGGGGTGAAGGAGAGTTAACATTTAGAGAATTAATCATTAAGGGTACACCTAAAAGTGTAAAGGGGATTTCGTATAAATCTAATGGGAAAGTAATTCATAATCCTGATAGACCATTAATAAAAGATTTTGAAAACATTAGATTTCCCGCAAGAGAACTCACAAAAAATAATAAATATAAAATGTTTACAGTAAGATTAGAAACGGTGGAAACCTCTAGAGGTTGTCCTTATACATGTAAATTTTGTACTACTCATGTTTTCAATAAAAATTTATGGAGACCACGTTCTGTTGAAAAAATAATAAAAGAATTAAAGATGATCTCACAGAATAGAAAAATTACAGATATTTTTTTTGTAGATGATAATCTAACTGTGAGTACTACAAGAATTGAAAAGTTGTGCGATAAAATAATTGAATGTAAACAAAAAAAAGAAATTAATGATTTTAAATTTTTTGCGCAGATAAGAGTCGATTCTATCATAAACGCACCTCAAATGGTAAAAAAGATGAGAAAAGCAGGATTTTGGGTCGTTTTTATAGGGATTGAAAGTGTAAATGAAGAATCTCTTAAACAAGTGAGAAAGGGATTTGAATTTAAAAAAGTAATTGAAGGGCTTAAAATTTTACATGAAAATAATATAATTGTAATTGGGAATTTGATAATTGGGATTGATTTAAAAGAAACAGAAGAAGAAGTTATTAAAGAAATTCAATTTATGAAAACTGTGGATGTAGATATAGTGAGTTTTGTGTTATTAACTCCTTTTCCCGGAAGCGATACTTTTAAAGAACTGGATGAGCAAGGATTAGTAATATCTAAAGATTGGTCTAAATATACAGTTTTTTATCCGGTTATTAGAACTCATCAATTAAGTCCAAAACAATTATATGATCTCTTATATTTCTCTTTTAGAGAATTAAAATATGTTAATAATTTGAAAGATATAGGTTATCGTCTAATTAAAACTCGAGGATTGTTATTTCTTTTGAACCCTAGAAGATTTTTAACAGTTCTCAATTCTTTCTTAAAAGTGAGAAGTTTATTCAAAGAATTCAAGAAAAGCTGAAATCTCTTTTGATATTCGCTTATAGCATTATTAACTTTTTTTGCTAAACTTTTAATAATAAAATATAATTGAATTATTTAAACTATGAACGAAATTAGAGGAACTCTTTTTGCCATTATAAAGGGAAAGGGAACAGGATCGGAAGGACCTGAATATTTCATTAAACCATTGGATGTTTACAAAGACAGATGGTCAGAAATACTTGTTAGGAAAAAAACTCACACGTGGGAAAAAGATCTTGAATTGCATAGATTTTTAAATAAAAAAGTGTTGATATTCGGAGAAGAAATCGAGACAAAGAGTACTATTACTGTTGACTATTCAAAAGTAAAACAGATAGAATGAGGTAGTGTTTAAATACTATCCTTCTTATCCATAGTGTTTTTCTTCCTCGTGTTCAGCGTCTATAGCGTCTAGTTCCACGTCGCGACCAATCCATTTTTCGCTTAAAATTTCCTTGTAATACTCGTGTTGGATAATTAAATTCATTATTTCTGTAGTACCGGTCCAAATCTCTCCTATACGAGCGTCTCTCAAAAGGCGTTCTATTGGATATACGGTTGTATATCCGATACCACCCATTATTTGCATTGATTTGTTAATAACTTTCCAGCATGCTTTAGTTGAAAATTTTTTGGATTCAGAAACTAATCTTCTTTGAAGAGCGGGTGGCGCTCCTGCATCTATAGATTTCGCTGTATTAAATACAATTGCTCTTGTTGCATCTAAATAAGTAATGCAATCCGCTATCATGAAGTGAACAGCTTGAAAATTCTTTATAATCTGTCCAAATGCTTTTCTTTTTGTGCTATATTTGGTTGCTATTTGAAAACAAGCACGTGCCAATCCGAGAAAACCAGACGCTGTAGTTAATCGTTCTGGAACCATCATGTGGTAAAATATTTTACCCCCATCTCCTTCCTTCAGAATTAAATTCTCCTTAGGGACTTCTGCGTCTTTAAAAACTATCCTACCTGCTCCACCGCCCCTAGTGCCTAATAAACCGTAAATATATGCTGCATCTACTGCATCACTTTTATCAACAATAAATAAGCTTAAAGAATCGCGAGTAGGGGCTTTAGGATTGGTTTTAGCGTAAACCAAAAAGAAATCAGCACCTTCAGCTCCAACAACGAATCGCTTTTCTCCGTTTAATATATAATAATCTCCTTCTTTTACAGCTGTGGATGTAGCTCCAAAAAAATCAGACCCGCCTCTTGGTTCAGTTAGTGCTTCAGCTGTAAATTTTTTGCCCTCACACATGGGTTTAAGGTAGTTAAGCTTTTGTTCTAATGTACCAAATTTATTAATAGCCTCTCCACAGATGCTTGGTAATGAAAATAAACAAGCTAAAGAACTTCCTAATACACCTATTTCTTCTTGAGCAATTATTTCACTTTCCCAATTCAACCCACGGCCCCCATATTCTTTTGGAAACCTTATACCTATTAAATTTTGTTTGGCTAGGGCGTATAACCATTCACTTGGGTATTGTACTTCATCCTTATCCATTTTTTTTAATAAAGAAGGAGGTACAGCATTCTTTACAAACTCTCGAATTTCATCTCTAAATTTCATATTTTTTTCGCTTAACAAATAATCATACAATTTTGTTCCACCTTGGTTGATTAACACCACAAATAATTAATGATAGGTTTAATAAATATATTAATAGATCTAGGTTTATTAGTTGACAATAATTAGAATTTAACATAATCTTTGTTGATTATTCTATTTTACATATTTTATAATTAATTCTTTTTAAGATAAATTTATAAAACGATGACAATTCATGTTCGCAAAATTTAAACATTCATATAAAGAATATCCCGGGACATTTAAAGTGTTAATCCTCGCCACATATATTGATAGGTTAGGAAGTTTTTTATTATTTCCCTTTTTTTCAGTGTATCTTATAGAACATTTTGGTGTAGGGATGATTCAAGTAGGAATTTTATTTTCAGTGTTTTCGGGTGGAAGTATAATTGGTAGTACGATAGGAGGAGCGTTAGCTGATAAATATGGTCGTCGCTCGATGCTTCTTTTAGGTTTAATTTCAAGCGGTATAGGAAGTATCTTGATGGGACTAGTTGATGATCTAAATATTTTTTTCATAATAGCAGCATTTTTAGGAGTTTTAGGCGATTTGGGAGGTCCAGCACGACAAGCAATGGTAGTAGATTTACTTCCAAAGGATAAACAGGCAGAGGGATTTGGATTATTACGGGTAGCTGTAAATCTTTCAGCTACAATTGGCCCTATGCTTGGTGGATTTTTAGCAAGCCAATCCTATATGTTGTTATTTATTGGGGACGCTGTGAGTAGCTTAATTACCGCTTTAATTGTATTCATTGTCATTCCAGAAACGAAACCGGAAAAACAAGATGACAAACCAGAAGAATCAGTTATAAAAACCCTCATAGGATATAAAGAGGTTTTAAAAGATTCAGTTTATATAATGTTTCTTGCTGTGTCTGCTATAACGGTGTTAGTTTACATGCAAATGAATAGTACGTTATCGGTATTTCTGCTGACGGTATATGGGTTCCCAATAGCGGGTTTTGGTTTGTTGTTAAGCATGAATGCGTTGATGGTAGTATTATTTCAATTCTGGATAACCAAAAGGATTTCAAAGTATGCACCCATGAAAATGATGGCTTTTGGTACCTTACTTTATATGATTGGCTTTGGGATGTATGGCTTTATCTCCGAAATATACCTGTTTTTCGTAGCCATGGGTATCCTAACAGTGGGGGAGATGATTGTGATACCAGTCTCACAAGCTGCAGTTGCATATCTTGCCCCTGAAGATAAACGAGGGCGATATATGGCAGTGTATGGCTACCACTGGGCGATTCCAACCTTATTTGGAGTTTTAGCTGCTGGTTTAGTCACGGTTTATATTGGACCGAATTGGGTATGGTATTTAGCTGGAATTCTATGTCTGATCTCTATTATTGGATTTTGGTTACTTCATAGCGTAGCAAAGGATCGCTTTTCTAATGAAATTGAACCTTCGAGTGAAGAATTGAGTGATTAACAGAAATTCTTTTGACTGAAAGATTTTTTTAAACTCATTTTTAAAAGTAGTTTGGGTAATACAGAGAACTATATCGAGCTAATATGAAGGTATATATTAAAGTACGTGAAAGTTCAGTTTCACGAAATAGTGCAACAAATATCTTAAATTGGGTCATGATTGAAAAATTTAAACCCAAATTTTTAAAAAAAAAATTATAATTTGAAAATTAATGCTCAATTTCGAATATAACCTTAAGATATTCGTATTTGGAATTAAGTAATTTTAGAATATTTTTCGCAAATAATGTTAGGTTTTGTGCGTGCAGTGGTTTCTCTTCTGCCTGTTCATCGAAAAAATCATGAATCATCTTTCTTGTTTCATCTACTCCGTTAGCATCATAAAATTTTTCCCAATGAGTAGAGATTCTACAGAGTGATTTTATCTTCTCGTCGGGATATTTAGATTTATCAAAAATAAGACCTTTATACTTTCTAATAGCCTCACCGACTTTTTCAAGATAGTCTGCAATAGCAAAGGAATAGCGGCAAATACTTATTAAATTAGATGTGGTTCTAGTATTTCGCGTATTAGCTGCCTGTTCAAAAGAATTCCATGCATCTATCCACTCATCTTCGTGAATACCATCAACGCCATTGTTCACCATTGCTACATTTATAATATCGCTTAAATCTACATCGTGACCTCTTTTAATTTTTTTATCAAAAATCTCCTTTAAACTTGAGCCTTCAAGATAGCTACCCGCTCCAAAATCGAGTAGTTGATTAAGGTTATTTGCAGCAAAAAGAGTTTCACGCCTATTTTCTTTAGTTTCAAATTTATTCCATTCTACGGTTTTTTCCCATTCTCCTGTTTCTTTTTTTTTTACAAAACTGCACTCCTTTAAAGAAGAGTCCAATAAATTAGTCTGAAACATCCAAAAATCGATATCATCAGTAAATCTTTTTCTTCTCCAATCCCGGGTGGTATATTTGCCTAAATAGAGTTTTAACGTGCCTCTGACTGACGAAAATTTCCCGTTTTTTAATACTAACCGAGCATCTTCACAATAATGGTGATTAGGATCTTGCGAACATAGTTCAATTTTCTTGAGAACTTTTCTCGTTTCACTCGCCACTATATCACAGGGGATGCTACCATCTGAAGGATACGCTCTAGATCCACCTTCAATAAAGGTTTCAAATAATTTGAAATCGTCTTCTGGTATGGTGTACCAAGGATTATTAAAATTAACTTTACTAAAGAAGTAATGAATAAAACCCATTTCGTCTTTCAGAGTTTTATCGATAAGAGATGACACATCCCTAAGGTTATCTCCTTTCTTTATTACATCGGCTTTTACATCCCAAATTCCATTCATTTAATAATCTCGTTAAGTATTTAATAAAGGAATAAGAGTAATATTTCTTAAATCTTATTTTTATATTTTAAACCATTATTCTTTAGTAAATATTAAAATTAAAAGGATATTATAAATTAGTTTTAAAATATCATGAGCAATTTCTTTTCAGTCTTCGCATATACGCCGTGGGATAGTCTTAACGCAAAAGTTTTGACCGAAGTTAAATTGTTATCACTAAAAAATATAATCAAAACTTTTCCCGTAATTGAACCAGGATTTTTTGACGATTTACTCTCTAATATGTATAATTTTAGCCATTATTCATGGGTGGAATGTATCAAAAGAATCGTCGGACCTAATAAGGAGGATTACGATATAAAACCATGGAATTTTATCTGGGGAATGGACTATGAAAGAAGAATTTTCCAATTCCTCATCCAAAAAGTTAAAGAAGAATCTAAAGACTCGCAAGCAATATTAGTAGCTTTAGCCCCTCCAGAATTAGCTAAATTATTTGAGCAATATAAAGAAGGAGCTATATTAAGAACGTTATCATTACTAAATAATCCGAAAAAAATGAAATTTTTAATGGTTTTAGCTCCAAAAGGAAAATCTATTGCTGAAGAACAACAGTTGCTGCAGATAAATAAGCAGGATTTAGAGAGATTGAAATTCGTTAATACTTTGAAACAAATGCCCAATATTAAAGGACATTGGTTTCCAACATCTGATGTGAAGTGCCCAATTTGTAATGGTCCCCTTACACAAGTTTATATTCCTAAAGCTGGATTAGTGTGTC
Organism: Candidatus Nanopelagicaceae bacterium; assembly: GCA_035530895.1. GTDB lineage: Archaea > Asgardarchaeota > Lokiarchaeia > Sigyniarchaeales > SOKP01 > SOKP01. Next base: position 2,142 of record DATKTW010000106.1, on the reverse strand, counting down.
AACAATGTGGGTTTAAAAAAGTGAAATAAAAAAAGTTTTTTCTTATAATCGTTAATAATAGTTTTTATTTCATAATACAATCTATTACATATCATTAAAACTAAATATACAAAGATTTTTAGTAATTATGTTTGTTGCAGCACTCGACCTTGGAACTACAGGATGTAGAACATTTATTTTTGATATGTCTGGTTCAATAATATCAAGTGACTACCAAGAGTGGGAGAGTTTTTATCCAGTTCCTTCTTATGTGGAGCAAGACGCTAATTCGTGGTGGGAATCACTAAAGAAAACTATCGAAATAGCTATTAAAAAAAGCGGAATCGATAAATCAGATATTGTAAGTCTTTCTGTTACTAATCAGCGCGAAACAATAGTTCCTGTAGATCGAGAAGGTAACCCTTTACATAATGCGTTAGTGTGGCAAGATCGAAGAACCACTAACCAAGTTGAGTTCATTAAGAAAAAGATAGGAGAAGATAAAATATATAACACTACGGGGTTAATTATCGATCCTTATTTTTCAGCCACAAAAATTTTATGGTTCAAAGATGAAAAACCAGAGATATATCAAAAAACCCATAAATTCTTACTTGTTTCAGATTATATTATATATAAATTAACTGGAAATTTTTATACAGACCACTCTAACGCTTCGAGGACGATGCTTTTTGATATTAATAAATTCAAGTATTCAGATGAGATCGCCTCTGAACTTGAAATTGACTTGGATAAAATGCCGGAACCCTTAGAGAGTGGAATCGATATAGGCGAAATCATAACAGAGGATACATTATTTGACAAAAAAACTTTAGTAATAACCGGAGCAGGTGATCAGCAATCAGCGGCACTGGGAGTAGGAGTTGTCTCTCCAGGAAACATTAAAGTCACTACTGGAACTGGAAGTTTTATATTAGCTTATTTAGAACAACCTAAACTTGATCCGAAAAAGCGTGTTTTATGCAGTTGTCATGCAATTCCTGGCGCATGGGTTCAAGAAGCTAGTATTTTTACAACTGGAGCCTTTTTAAGGTGGTTTAGGGACGAACTTGGGGCAAAAGAGTGTGAACAGGCTGAAAAACAAAACCAAGATCCGTATGTTATCTTAACTGAAGAAGCTGAAAAGTCACCCATTGGAGCTAACTCACTATTAGCCATCCCGCATTTAGTTGGTGCTGGAGCACCTCATTGGAATCCGTATGCGAGAGGTTTAATATACGGTTTATCATTAGGTCATAAAAGAAGAGATATTATCCGTTCTATTATGGAGGGTGTGGCATTTGAAGTAAGAAAGAATGTTGAAATCTTTAGAGAGTTAGGGTTAGCTCCAACAGAATTAAAGTTAACTGGGGGTGGGTCTCGCTCAGATTTTTGGAACCAAATCTACTCTGATGTTATAGGTATAACTTGTGTAAGAAATGTAATTGAGGAAGCTACATCTTTAGGAGCGGCAATTTTAGCAGCAACAGGTGCCGGATTGTTTCCTGATGTTGTTAAAGCTGCTGAGAATATTTGTAAGGTGGATAAGAAATGGACTCCTAATATATCTCATCAGAAGGTATATAATGAGATTTACAAAATGTCAAATAATTTATATTCGTATTTAGATGAAAAATATTTCTTTAAAACATACATCGAAACGCTCCAACATAAAGAAACCAATTAATGCATTCACTTCAAGTTCTTTACTTTAAATTTAAGCTAAAATACTCAATTTTATATATTTAGAATTGTATAAATTTTTTAAATAAAATAGATTGGTGGAAAAAATGGAAGAATCATATTCAAGTTCTAACGAAATTTATCATTCAAAACAAAGAGTAGTAGGAGAATTATTCTATATTTTTATCGTTATTTCTTGTTTAATTTGCATTACTGGAGGTATCTGGTCAATATTTGATTTTATCATGCCAACCGGGAAGTTAGAATCTTTCTTAGGATTAACCTTAGGATACCAAATCGCAATTATCGCTGGAATTTTAGCAGGGTTGTTTTTTCTCTTAATATTTTTCTTCGGATTATTCAAAAAAGGAAGAAGATGGGTGTTACACTTCATTTTCAATGTAAGAGAAATTGAAGAAAAGTATAAAAATCGCATTGATGTTAAAATCGCAGCGGGGGGCTTGTTAATAAGCATAATGG
>DATKTW010000105.1:0-10152 GCA_035530895.1 Candidatus Nanopelagicaceae bacterium | reverse complement strand
TAGGTATAAGAATATATATGTAATCATGGCTTCCAATTTTTTTTTTCTAAGGTTATATTGAATTTTCAACTATTTAAAGATATCTATCTTTTCACATGACAAAAAGGAAAATCTAAAATGTAATCACTCTAAACGATTTATTTGTATTTATGGGATTTTTCATAAAAATCTAATTGATTTTTAACGATTATTATATCTGTAATTAAAATTAATAATAAGAATTAAAAATCAATTTTATTTTTAATCTTTGTAATAGTTTTTCGAGAAAAGTCAATCTTGTTTTCGAAAGATAATTCAAGAATTGAATTATATATCATATAACTCCCATATTTCTTTTTAAATTTTTTCAATATATCTCGAATCAATTTCTTATCATTAGGGGTTCGTTTTTTCTCAATCTTATAAAAACTCAAAATCTTATTCTTTAGAATAGATTTAATATTTTTATCGTAAAAGCGAGCTATCTTAAATCCCGAGAATTCTGTACACACAATTTTCCAATTAGGAATTGTTATAAAATTTGAATTACGAATGTAAAAACTGTCGTAGCGATTTTTAAACAAACCTCGTTGTTTCTTCTTCATCGGTTTAGAAAAATGGAGTGCGAAAGGAGTTTTTAATGACGCTTTATCTCTTCTTATATCTAAGTTCACGTAATAAACACGACCTCCATACATTCGATGTATGTAATTTTCTGCTGGACTTATTTTAATAGATTTTACATCTTTAGGCCCCTTAGGAGAAGCAACGCATTTTCCATCCCCATATAACATCCATAGGACGAAAATCCCTTTTACATTATAGTCCTTAGTTCTTGCTATTATTTCTTTAACAGAAATTTTAGAATTTTGCACTTCAACAACGATTTCTTTACCTGTATCAAGTTTAAAATATACATCAGCATAACGGTTGCCAAAGTACTTCTCAAGTGATCTTTTTACAATTGATTTATCATTTTCATAGATATATTTATATAGAAATAGCTTGATTGCTCTATGAAAATGTGACTCTGCTGGAGTGCTTATTAACGATATTTGTTTCATTTGGCGCTTAAACACAAGAACTTTGTTTTTTTGTAAAAAGGATCTCTTAGAACTAATATATTCTAACAGTATACTAAATTCTTGAATTTATAGTAAATTTGGGTTGGATACAAAATATAGTAATAACTTATAAAATACTAATTTTGTAAAGAAAAAAATTTAAAAATGTAACGAGTGTTCAATAAATTGAATAGAGTTTTTTATTTCTAATCATAAAAATTGTGATAGAATTGCTTGAAAGGTTTGAACTTCTCTTTTCAATAATCGGCGGATGGATAATTTCAATATTTTTAATCATTGTTTTAAAAATGATGCGCAGGAATAGATTACCAAATGGTTCCATTATTATTGAAACAAACTCTATTAATAATGAGATTATTATTCCCGGATATAATATCTTATTGTTGGTTGGTATAGGATCTATTTCTTTTTTAACCTTTTTTGTTATTTTTCTATGTATCTTTGATTTTTGGAATATCGTGGCTAGCTATATAGCACTTGATTTACCTCGTTGGTTAAATTGGATAGGCATCGTTGGAATTTGGACCCAAGATTGTTGGGGTGGATTTGTAATAGGATATAATGTCAATTATACTCCTGCTTATAAACCAATGAAGAAAGAATACATATTGGCTACTGGTGGTCCGTATAAATTTATTAGACATCCCATGTATATTTCTAAAACATTTTTAGCTATGTTCTTTTTTCTTGCTACTGGAATTTTATTTAGCTTAATCGGAGTATTATCTTGGTTGGTTTTATCCTCACAAGCAAGAAGGGAGGAACAAGCTCTGTTAAAGAAATTTGGTAGGAAATATGAAGAATATTGTAATAAAACAGGTAGGTTTTTTCCAAAAATAAAACGGTCTTGTGTTTTTTTAATTCTTTGAAATACTAATTTTATTTTTTACAAAAGAATATTAATCAAAAAGAGAAAAAGCTTACGCCATTTTTCTCTAATTATCACTAAATTTTGTATCCACACCAAAATTTTTCTTTAAATATAATTAAAATATTAAAAATCCAATAAACTGTATTTAATTAAAAAGTAGTGTTTACTAATAGAATGTGATAAAAATGGTAGATAAACATAGTCAAAGCTTTTTTGGACAATCAACAGGACTCACACTTCTTAGCTCTTCAAAATCGGATTCGTTTATATATTTGAAATGTATTAAGAAAAAACCAGATGGTTCGTGGGAAAAACCATCTTTAGGAGAAGGAAAGACGATAAAATGCAATTTAGACGAAATAATTATGATTCTTGAGGTACTACAAAGAAATTCCGATTCCTGGTCGAGCTATCATAATTTTAATGAAGTGAAGACTCAGATATCTTTCAAATGGGAAGACGGGACTAAGAAAAAACTTCTGATTTATATTGGTAACTATTCTAAAATGTTGAACTTTGCTCAAACTGAGATTTTCCGGCTATTATTAAAGCACATTTTAAAAGAAAAAATAGAGTATGCTACGGTAGTAAAACTAAACTCCGGAAAATCTACTGTTAATGGTCCAAAAGTTAATGAACAAAGGAATCAAGATAATGACGCTACGGCATTACCTATCATAAAAGAATCCATCGAACTTAATGAAAACGAAGTAAGTCAAATAAATGGAGTAATAGAGGGAGAAACTGAAAAAGCTTTGCTTATCCAATTTGATAACGATAAAGAAATTTGGATACCTAAATCGGTAATCCGATCAAATTACAATTCTTCAAACGATATCTCTCAAAACTTTATAATTGATAACTGGATTCTTAAAAAAAATAACATACCTAACAATTAACTTTCCTTTATCTATTGGGAAATATTAGGTAAATATTCGTTATCGCAAAGATTTTTTAATTCTTTATTATAATCAATCATTTTTTTTGTAATTTCTGGATGAGAAAGGAGCTGAACCTCCGATCTATCGTCGTGATCCCATAATAAATAAGGTGTGTCCTCATTTGGAACGTCTTTCTTAACTTGTTCTATCCATTCGGGGGGTAATTCATTTTTTAATTTTACATCTAGCATCCTCGCTAAGAATACGCTCCACGCTCTTGGAACGACTGTCATTAGGTAACCACCGCCTCCTACCGCAACCCATCTATTATTACAATAATCATGAGCACAAGTATATAGGGTTTGAGCAATATCTTTGTAAGCCGATATAGATAATCCCATTTGAGTCAACGGATCATTAAAGTGCATATCAACGCCTAATTGAGTAAATAACAAATCGGGGGAATAAGCATCTAAAATTCTAGGAACACAATATCTAAATAATTTTAAAAACATTCGATTATTGGTTCCGGGGAGTAAAGGGAAATTTAATGAAAGCCCTTTTCCCAACCCTTCACCATCCTCATTTGTATGTCCTGTGCCGGGAAATAAAAACTTTCCACTTTCATGAAAAGAAATGGTTAAAACATTAGGATCGTCGTAAAATAACCATTGCACGCCATCTCCGTGATGACAATCGATGTCTAAATAAGCTATTTTAATATCTTTTTTTAATTGTTTTAGGTGATGTATCGCAACCGCGATATCGTTGAAAATACAAAACCCTGAAGCTCTTTTTTTTTGAGCATGGTGTAATCCTCCAGCAGGATTAAAACCAATCATAATATCATTATTTTTCCAAACTAAATCTGCAGCTAAGATACTTGCTCCACATACAAGAGCGGAAGCTTCATACATTCCTTTAAATATAGGATTGTCACCTGGACCTAAACCGTATAAATACGGTTGAAGTGTTCTGTCTTCAGGATTATCGCTCAATTTTTTAACGACTTTAACATATTCGGTGTCATGTGCTCGTTCTATTTGTTCTCTAGTTGCTACTATTGGTTCTTTTATCTCCAACCTTTCATGGCTCAAAAGACCTAATTTTTCCATAAGATCATAGGTTAGTTTCAACCTTAATGGGCGTAATGGGTGATTTGGCCCAAAATCGTATCTACTGTATTGGTCAGTATACACTAAAACAACTTTGTCAAGCATGATACTATTATGAATTTAACTAACTATTTATTTTTTCTAAGGATAATTTATTAATAAATTTTATAAATGGTTTATGAGAAAGTCCTTACAGAATACATAAGATTATAATATATGAGTATCATATAAAAAAATAAAGATTGTATAGTAAAGTACTTAATAACCTATTCCTCCTCTATTAAAAATGAGCCTAAGATTTAGAAAATTCGTGGAAAGAGTAGCGAAAGACAATGAATTCAAACCACTAAAAAACAAATTACTATACTATTTACAAAAAGAAAGCCAAAACAAATACAAAAATTATCCTCGACTACTCGAGTTAATGCAAACATATTGGCCAGAATACAAAGAAGGATCTAGAATTTCCTACTTACTTAGGGATCATTACAACGAGATATTTACCTTTTATCTGAATACGCTCTTTCCTTTCAGAAAGAGGGGTTTAACTTTGGCTTATCCTGAAGCACCAACGCCGGTCGATTTTAAATTGGTCTATCAATATCATTATAACTTAGCAGAGATTAATATTGTTGAGGAAGTTCTAAAAGAATGCAAAATAAATACAAATGTTGAAAGTATTTTAAAGAGAATATTAATTTTCGCTGTTAGTTCATTCAGTCCTATGATTGAGCAAATATTTAAGCGCCCGTTCGCATTTCAGTTTTCGAGCATTGATGCTAATCCTTTGAAAAATGGTGAATGGGAAGTAATTGCGATAATTTCAGCCAGAGAGCAATAGATTCATTACCTACTAATTACTGCTCTAAAAAATTACAATTTTATTCTATTATAGAAGAAAAGCAATCTATTTCGTCAAAAAAGATCCTAGATCCATCATCTCGCCATCTCCCTTTTTAACTTGAATCTTTCCTTTAATTCCTTTAATTTTTCGTTCTAAATAGATAATCGCATCCAAAGGAATCTTTCTAGGTACGCCACCTTGCCTATTGATAATGGCAATTAAATAATCTATATTGGATATAACATCTGGACTTACTAATTCGTTGTATATTGCTTGATATATCATCGGTTCGTTCGCCCTTATTTTTTCTAAATAAGAAAAAGCATCTGCTGCTAGGACAGCTCTTAGCACATAGATAATTTTATCAGTAATTGATACAACTCTCTCTTGGCTTGCTTGCTGCCTTTTTTGAGCCTCCATAAGCGCTTTCATTTTTTTCATACGCAATTTTTCTAATTCGTGCTGTTCCTGATCTTTGGTAGACTCATCCATCATTACAACCTAATTATTTTGTATTTACCATAAAATTAAGAATTTACTATTTTTAAAGCAATATCTAATGCTCTTATACCATCGTCGAGGGTAACATCCTGTTCTTTATCGTAAAGAAAATTGTTAATCTCTCTCTTTAAAGGTTCTTCTCCTCTTAAGGGCGTAAAGGAAGTATCTTTGGTAACTGGATGTTCTCCCTGCAAATCTATTCCTGTTCGTATATTTACTTGTTGAGTAATGAAATCGGCGGATATACCCCCAAATTCCCCATTAACGTAAATTCTCCTGCTTTTCGATGGAGTTAACCAATTTGATTCAATTTGACCGATGGCTGTGCCAAAATCTAAAATAATGAATGCCGCATCAGCATGAATACTATCTTTGTAACACTTTTTTAACCCAAAAGCGTTTACAATCTCGTTCTTACTCATAATTTTTTCTTGAAGATAAATGTCGTGGATTGACAAATCCAGAATTACTCCCATATCCCAATCTCTCTTAGGATACAAGCCAACACGTTTAGAAGCAATTGAGATAATCTCACCAATCTCGTCAAGATGATTTAATAGTTTATCAACGACCGGATTAAAAAGTTCAATAAAACCTGGCATTATTCTAATATTATCGTAATCTTTAAAAGGGGTTAAATCCTCTAGCTTAAGCGCCATAGGTTTTTCCATTAAAATATCGATACCTGCATCAGCAAATTTCTTAGCGATTCCTGGAATGTATTTGGGTGGGGTAACTATACTTACTGCGTCTATGGATTCGTTTTTAATCAAGTCATCTACATTAGTATAAACATTTACTCCGTCATATTGTTTTGCTAATGGTTCTATTTTTGTTTCGTTGGTATCACATATTCCCACAAGCTCTGAAAGCTCATGAAAGTTTCTAATGTGTGCTCTACCAAACCAACCAGCACCAACAACAGCAGTTCTTTTCTTTTTCATTTCTCTCAATCAAACTTTCTATAAAAAAAAATAATACTGGTCAGAATAAGAATTTTATCAAGTTAGTAGAAGTTTGTAAAAATATTTATCAAGATACATTTCTTTAATTTTTAGTAATAACTTGGTTGATTAGAACATGAAAAATAAAAATCATGAATTTTCTTGCTTTTTAATAGGTATTTTCTTAATAAATTGCGTTTTCACTTCTGCTTATATCTTCCCTTTTAATTTCCAAAAGAATAATTTTATTTCTAATTTGGGAGATGAAATTGTTGAGAAGGTTAATGATTATCCAAAATTAGCTCAAATCAGCGGGAATTTCTCTCGTTATAATTTATCTGTAATCATGGACGAAGCAAGCTCTTCTATTGAAGGAAACTTAACAGTGAATTTCTATAATGACGATAGCGTAAACTTTACAAGAATTCCTTTTCACATTTATTTATCCGGAATGTACTACGATACAAGACCTGGTCTCATTGAAATTGTAAATGTAACAGATTTAGATAACCCAAATATAGCAATCCCGTTTGAGGTATATTCAAATCAGCAAATTATGTGGGTAAACCTAACTGCAAATTTAGAACCTCAAAAAAGAACAGAATTTACAATTCAATTTAACGCAACCCTTCCAGATGGAGGAATTGATAGAGCCAATTCTCACGGAAGCGATGACGACGATTCGAGGATTTATAAGTTTGCGAGTTTTTATCCTATACCTTGCGTTTATGATAGTGAAGACGGTTGGAACACCGATTCTTATTTGACTACAGGCGATCCATTTTATTTTGATATGGCTTATTATAACTTGTTTATTGACGCCCCTAACGGAATGATAATAGCAGCTACTGGAAACTTAGAAGAAAAATTAGAAAACGGCGCAACCACATGGTATCACTTTAATCCGATTTATCCTGTACGAGAAGTTACTTTTTCGGCTTCACGGGATTTTCAAATACAATCAAAAATTTCAAATGGAGTGAATGTTTCAACCTATTTCCTTCTAAAAGACGATTATCTTTGGAATAATTCTGCCTTAAATCACGCTGAAGATGCTTTAACTCTCTTTAATAACACTTTTGGAACATATCCTTACCCGACACTTAATGTCGTAGAAGAATACACGGCTTTTGGAGGTATGGAATACCCCAATCAAGTGTACATTTCGGAATCAATAGCTAGCTGGGGGTATCCTCTCGATGTAGAACGAAGGCTTTTAGAAAAAATAATTGCTCACGAAGCATGCCATCAGTGGTGGTATAACTTAGTTGGAAACGATGAAATAGATATAGGATTTTTAGACGAAGGGCTAACTTGTTGGTCAACTGATTACTACGGAGAGTATTATCATGGAGACTGGGAATATTTCCAATATACGCGCTATATTGATGAAGTAAGAGTTTACTATGCAAATAATGGGTTTAGTTCAAAAATAAATCAAACAATTTACGAATGTATAGCTACTGCTACTGATTATTACCATGTCGCCTATAAAAAAGCTCCACTAGTTTTTGAAAAGTTGCGCCATACTCTCGGTCTTACAGACTTTTTAGAAGGTTTAAAATTATACTTTGAAAGGCACCAATTTGAGATAGTTCTATTATCTGATTTACAGCAGGCATTTGAGGATGTAGTAGGGCAGTCGTTAGATTGGTTTTTCTTCCCCTGGTTCGATAATTTATTACTTCCAAAATATTCAATTACAAGAAACATTTACAATTCTGAAACTCAGAATTTAGATATAACTATTATAGATCTAAACGAGCCTCTGAACGATTATAATTACTCCCAACAAGTTCCTTTATATGTATATGACGCCTCAAATTCTTTAATTTTTAGCCAAACTGTCTGGATTAATGGAACAACCGAATTGTCTTTTAATATTTCAAATCAACCCAACCGAGTAAGTTTAATATATAGTAATTATGTCTTGGTTCAATTAGCAGATGAATTTGATCTATCATTGGACTCATTAGTTCAAAATGGCGATCAAGCTATACCTGGCTATGAAATGGCGCTCCTTCTAATGCTTAGTTTAATTTTAATTGGTTTTGTAATAGTTGACCATAGAAGGAAGATTAAAAGCAATATATAGAAAAAAAAAATAGTCCCCCCTCTCGGATACCCATAATTTCCTAAACGGAAAACCCATTTGAGCCGAGGACCTCACGGTATCGGCTGACAATACTTCATAGGTAAAAACCTTAGTATGCGATATTGATCTACAGCCGCGCGCTCTGACCAACTGAGCTAAGGGGGGTTAAGTTTCGATATATTTTTTAATTAATGTAGTAATATAATTTTTACGATTTTCTTTTAGATATCGCGTAAATGAAGGGAATTTATAATTTACAAAAATAAATCTTTTCAATCTTGGTAGATTTTGCAATATGTTCTATTTATAATAAAAATATAAAATAGCACAAATTTTTTTAAAGAAAACCCCCTAACTAATATTTAATATAATTTAAAAAATTCAAAACAGAAGTGAAATTTAATGCGAGAAGAAACCGATTATACGGAAGCTATTGAAGCGTACAAGGATGATCCTAACGTCATCATCGAACCATGGGGGCGCAGTATCGATCACCTTCGACTTACAATAATAGGAAAGGAAGGAACGCCTTACGGAAAAGGAAAGTTCATATTCGAAATCAAGTTCCCCGAAAATTATCCATTTGCTCCTCCATACGCATACGCAGTTACATTAATGTGGCACCCTAATATAGATAGCAGCATTCCTCCAGGAAAACTTAATATATGTTTAGATCTGATTAATCCCGACCTTGTTGGAAAGGTAGACGCTTCAACTGGTGCATCTGGATGGACACCTTCAAAAACATTAACTAATATCACAGAAGCCTTGAAAGGTATGATGCATGTTGAGCCTCCCTTCTTTAACCCTGGAGACCCTCTTAACCACGAGGCGGGTGAGCAATATTTCAGAGCTCAAAAGAAGTTTGAAGCAAAAGCTAAGGCATGGACTGCTAAATATGCCATGGATTAGGATTAAATACTATTTTTTATCCCTTATTTTTTATAGACTGTCCATTAATTTATATTTCCTATAGATAATACACTAAACTTAAAACATTATAAATTAAGATAAAAAAAATTGTTAAGAATTTAATATCTAATAGAAGAAGATTTTTTCGAGCGCATGACAAGAAAGATACCATTCTCATTTACAGGTAAGAAAGTTATTGTTTTTGACTTAGACGGTACTATTGTAAGATTGGCTGCGGATTGGCATTCATTACTTAAGGCTTTAACTTCCCGATTTACTGAAAAGTATCGGGAAATTATCAATTACAGTAGTATGTCGGCAATTTTATCTAGAATCGTTGAGAAAGGGGATGAAGAAGAACTTCAACTGAATTTTAACCTTATACAGCAATACGAACTTGAAAATATAACGAGAAACGAGCCCATTAAAGAAACGCTTTTTTTTATTAATAATAAAGAGTTATTTGGAGTATTTCATAACGCTAAGTTGGCAGTTTTTTCATTAAACACACGATCAACTATTCTCAAATCACTTGAAATGGCAGGAATCCTTGATGAAATTGAATTTTTTGTAGGGCGAGAAGACGTTAGAAAATGGAAACCGGAACCCGCTGGTTTATTGAAAATTTTAGGTCATTTCAAAGTTAATACTGAAGAAATGATCTATTTTGGCGATTTAGAAGTAGATTTATTAGCTGGAGCTAATGCAGGTGTAGAGTCTTATCATATCGACACTCTTATTAACCATGTAAGAAAAATAAAAAAAGTATCACAACCATGATTAGATTTTACATAAAAGAATAACAACTTTTACATGAAAGCAATAACGACATTGTATTTTTTAATTTCTGATTCTACTTTTGCCTTTCCAAGTGGAGTGAGAGATATTATATCGTTGCTTTTTATTTTTAGTGTCGTCAGTTTTA
>DATKTW010000104.1:0-29600 GCA_035530895.1 Candidatus Nanopelagicaceae bacterium | reverse complement strand
AGTATTTAGAGATATCTCATAATCTTCAAGATTATTGATAAAAAAAATAAATTTTAAAAAATTTTTTTATTTCTTAATTTTTTAAGAAAGCATACTTCTTTTCCAACTTATATATCCTTTCGTTTCTTTTCCTCGATAAATAGCTTTTTTACCAGTTTGTTTGTTGTATAGTTTTTGGAGAGTTTCTTCATCGGCTCCTTTCAATTCATCTCTCTTTATTTCTTCTTCGACTTCATATTCCTCTTCTATTCGTTTAACGCGTTTTAGTACTGCGAATACTCCATGGTTCCAAAGTACAAATCCTAAGTATACTAGAATTACGATTATGAATAAGACGATTCCAACAAATAAAACCCATTCTCCAGCATTGAAATGTGTTCCGATAAAAATCAAGATACCCCATACAAAATTCCAGAATATTGATGGTAAAATTACTAGTGCGAGTGTAATTAGAAACAGGTATACGCTAACAAGAGTCACTGCTAATAAAAGTCTAAGAGTAGTGTAGTCTTCGTATTTTTTAGCGAGCACTCTGTCCTTGAATACTCTTTGGCATAGCTTTAATATTCCTCCTCTGAATAACACATAGAAAAGAACGAGTAAGAAAAGATGGAGAACTATTATTCCAACAATAATAAGAGCTATAGCACCTAGCCCCCAACTTTCAATAATGGCCCATTGGCCTGATTCTATTAGCCACCCTATTATTGTTAACCATATACCTAAAATCGTTATAGCAGAAGCTAAGATTATCGAATAATAAATCATTTTAGCAATGCGTAAATCCCATGTACTATACTGATCTAATGGATCAGGCGCTCTAGTAGGTTCTTTTCGAGCTTTTCTTGGCATTTTCAATTCCTCTTATTATATTAGATTTTCAAATTTTATTATAATATTTCTATTTTAGTTTATTTGTATAGTTTATCTATTTACATATTATGTGATTGATAAGATACTAAAAATTGAAATTAATAAGGCGTTTTCAGAGTTGAATGGCAATTTGGACACTTACTAATCCCCGCATCGATGTCCTCACCACAATAAGGGCAAAATTTCTGTTCTTTTTCAGCTTCTTCTGAGACTTCTAATGACGCGTCTTTTTCTGATTTAATTTTCTTCTCCTTAGCTTTTCCAGCTTTTTTAAGGACTCTTTCCCTTTGAGTTAAGGGTTCCTTTTCTTCTTCTGGTTTTGCATGTGGTTTGCTTGAAAATTCTACTTTTGATCGACATGTAGGACAATGTATCTTCTTCCTATTCGCATAAACAATAGCATAAATTATCAAAGCGACTCCGACCGTCGCTATTGATAAAATAACCCAGATTACTTTTTGAAATGTCTCCATTGGCTTTCTAACGGGGTTATCTATTTCTTTATCACAAATCTTGCAGTACGCGTATTTTGTCATAATCCACTTATTAATTAAAATTTCTTAATTCTAATAATAGAATGTTTTAATTAAAAGAATTTCCTTTATATCACGATTTTAGGTAAAATTCCAATTTAAGAAAAAGATCTACATACATAAATTCGCTGAACTCATAAACTTTTTACAAGCTTTTCATTTATATATTTAAAATCCCACTTAGATTTTGCTTGAGCATGGAAAAGAATTCTTTTTATATCGAAACATACGGTTGTACAAGTAATAAGTCAGACTCATACATTATTTCAAGCGTCTTAAACAAATCTGGATATGTCTCGTCTACGATTGAAGACGCAGAGTTTGTGATAATTAATACGTGTGCTGTGAAACAGCAAACTGAAAATAAAATCAAATCTCGTTTGAGTGAACTATACAATAGATTTAAGAGCGAAACAAATAAGCATTTTATTATAGCGGGGTGTTTACCTCATATTGAACCCAAATATTTAGATATCGTTAAAAATTTAATACCTAATTTCTCAGCAATTATCGGTCTTGATAATTTAAACGATATCTCACTCATTTTTGAAGAAATCAAATCTGGAAAAACAAATCTCATTTATAAATCAAAAGATTCAATCGACAAATCTGAATTCTTAATTAATTATCCTAAAGGAAAAATAACGGGAATAGTTCCAATATCTGAAGGTTGTTTAGGTTCTTGTACATACTGCTGTGTTAAAAATGCAAGAGGAAAATTATTCTGCTATAATCCAGATAATATCTTAGATAATGTAGAACATCAACTAAAGCAAGGTATTAAACAAATTTATTTAACTTCTCAAGATTGTAGTGTATATCAATATGACAATATTAATTTAGGGGACTTAGTTCGAAACATTGTAAATTTAGATTATAAATTCTTTTTAAGAATTGGAATGATAAATCCGAGTTTCTTAGTCAAAAATTTCGACCAGCTAATCTCAATTTTCAAACATGAAAAAGTATATCAATTCCTACATGTCCCTATTCAGTCTGGAAGTGATGTTATTCTCAAAAAAATGAAACGTACTTATAAGATTACGAAGGTCTTAGAAAGCTTAAAAATTTTAAGAGAGAAAGTTCCCAACCTGACTATTTCAACGGATATCATATGTGGATTTCCAGGAGAATCTGAAGAAGAATTCGATGAAACTATAAAGTTAATTGAATGGCTTAAACCTGAAATTCTCAATATTTCAAAATATACACCTCGACCAGGAACTTTGGCTAAAAATATGGACCAAGTTGATAGTAGGGTAATAAAGGAGAGATCAATTCGGCTATCTAAGATTTTTCGGGCTTCATTGGATAAAATTAACCAAGAGTGGATAGGATGGATTGGGGATGTAATAATTTTACATGAAGGATTCAAACCTAACCAAGTATTTGGCAGAAATTTTGCGTATAAGAATGTATTTATAGATGATTTTGATGGTGAAATAGCAAAATTTATTCAAGTTAAGATTGAGAAAGTCGAAGGATTTAATTTATTTGGGAAATAGAACTAAGTTTTGTAAATTAAAAAACAAAATCTAAAAAAAAAAGCTTAAAATTGCTTACTTAAGCCCAAACTTTTCAAGAAAACCGGATATTCGAGCCCGATGGAATTTCAAACCAAGATCATCAGAATTGAATCCGAAAGCTAAAGCGTATAGTTCGGTTAAATAGAGAATTGGAATATCAAATGTGTTGTTAGATTGAGTTCCTGCTTTCTTTTGATTTGTGTCTAATTGTTGAAAACAAGCGGGACATATAACAACAAAAGCATCTGCTCCGGCTTTAATAGCACTGGATAGTTTATTTGCTAATATTTGCATTGATGGTTCTTCTTCAGTATTACCAACTCCGGTTCCACAGCAGACAAACTCTTCGTCGTATTCAACTGGTGTTGCTCCAGTCGCAGCGACTAACTCTCGTAACTTCTTGGGCTCCATTGGGTCATCAGTTTGAACAATTTCTGAAGGTCTGTTGTAGTGACACCCTGTGTGGCACGCTATTTTTAATCCGGTAAAGTCATGGGTGACGAATTCTTTTATCTTTTCAAGACCATAATCGTGCAAAACTTCGACAAAATGCTTTACATTAATGGTACCCTTAAATTCTCTTCCTACTTTACTTAAAATGTCATTTATCTTTTTTCTCTCGTGATCACTATCATTCAATTCATGATTTACCAACTTTAGAGTTTGAAAGCAACCATTACAGAGGGAGATGATATCTTTTCCTTCGGCCTCGGCAAGCGTAAGGTTACGTGCTCCCATTGCTAGCCAACTGGTATGATCTATAGCATGAAATCCTACGGGATCAGGGCAACACGCAAAAGCAGCATCGGAAGTTTTTATTCCCAGTTTATCAAATACTTTTCGTGAGCTAGCTTCAATGAATGGAATCCGATTTCCAATTGTGCAGCCAGCGAACATTTTATATTCATCAACTTTTGCCATAATAAATCCTTTTTTTAATTTTGGAATAGTTATAATTATTCAAGTGCTAAATTTTATAAAAATATTGTTGAATCAAAGCATATTTAGTTTGTCATGTTTTCTTTGTATCTAAATTTTAATTCATCTTCACTAAGTTGTAAATTATATTCAGCACGCTCGAAAGTGTCAATATAATTAATATTTTGTCAAGTACTATTATATGTATTAAAAGAAAACCTAACTGATTTTTAAAGAAATTTCAATTAGGTCAGGATTACCCGAACAAGTGTTATTGGCTCATAAATTGGTAGCTGCTTGGAAGTAAATTAGGAGGGAAGTGGTTAATGGCTAAGAAGAAGAGTAGCAAAAGTAGTTGTAATCGAAATAATAGTATTAATAACAAAAAATGTGCTAAATGTGGTATATTCGTTAAATCCTATTCATATGGGCATTTCTGTAACTCATGTGCAGAAGAAGTCTGGGATATTGGTTTCGACTCAACAACACAGCATGCTGAGGAGTTATTTGAACAAGATCTGAATGCTAGAGAGGAGATCAATAAGAAAATCAATAAAACCAAAATTAGTTACAATATCGTTCGAAATTTGATTGAGTATAAGTCAGGAACTTTTCGCTGTTCAAAATGCAATAAATTAAGATTGGAATGGATTCATTTCCCCAATTCACCCATTAAAGACGAAAAACTTCGATTATTGCTTAAAACACCATGTCCTAAATGTAATGTGGTGGGTTTTTTAAAATTCGATTAATTTCTTATTGTTTAAAGAAAATCCGAAAATCTTTTTTTCAGCTATTACTAAAATGTATATCTTTTTCCTTTTTCAGGCAAAATTACTTTACCAGATAATCCAAACTCTTTAAATGCTTCGGGGTGTTCCGTATGAACGGGTATTATATCTTCGGCATCAATTCTTTGAAGAAAATCTATTAAATCATCGACGTTACAATGACCAGACGAATGAATTGTCTCACTTTTCGAAATGTTAAACCTCTTAAGCCAAGCGTTTAATTTTTCTTCTTTAATAATCATTTCTTCACTAAAAGGATCTGTAGTTGAATTTAAAAAGAGCGTCGTTCCTGGTTTTTGATTTAGATCAATCAACTCACTTAACATAAAATCATCGAGATAAAGTAAGTATTTATCAGGTTCTTTCTTGACATCCTTATAAGTTACATAATTATCGATGTTAAAAATGTCATTCTGATATCCTTTATAATCAGCGGATTCAAAATTGCCCCAACCTTTTCTGGGTAAATATACTACTAAGTTTTTATCGCTATAATTCGGAAGATCGTAGTCTTTGTAATATTGTTTTATAGTATTTTCCTCCATACCATCAAGGTTCATTCTAAAACTATCAATATAATGGAATATCTTAGGGCTAATTGCGAACCTCCTTTCGAATTTCTTAGCGAGTGAGTAATATAATAAAAATCTATCAAGATTTCTGGATGGAAATCTCACAAGGATTAATCCCGGATGGTTTTGTATGATACTTTTTGATCGACTTTTTACAGTATTTCAGATTGTTCATCATCATGATAAGTTCCTCTCCTATATGATTCAATATCAGGAACTCTTGTACCTTCCGTAATTATTGCCATGGGATTGGAATTTTGAGCGTGTGAAATGAACTTATTCACCCACTCAGAATGGAATCCATGCCTTCTAAAATCTCCCGTATAAATAAGACTTCTTCCGTCGTATTCAACTATGTATGAGCCCGCTCCGGGAATAGAGTGATCTGTTTGGTATTGAGTGATTTTAATCTCGCCCTTAGGAGAGTTAAAATGAATTGACTTGCCATCTTTAATAATTTTTATTGGTCTCTTCGTTTCTGAGTGTTTGTAATCTGGTTTCTTAGCCCTTTTAAATTCAATTTCACCGTCAGCACTCTTTTTTTTTTTAGGAACCATTTTAAATGATTCATAAAATTGTAATACTTCGGGCAAAAGGCTGTCAGTTGAGGTATCAGTAAGATGCTCTAAAATAGTTTTTGACATCCAATTCAAATAAATCGGTGTATTTTGCTTAAGAAATCCCATAAATTTATAGTGGTCCAAGTAAGCGTGGGTAAGAAAAAAAGCGTCAACTATATTTTCTTCTGTCTTAATTATATTATACGGTTCTTTGTTCAAAACATCAGAAAAGGGGGTGATTAAATCGTTTCGATATAGTTTATTTAGTGGGGGAAGTAACTCTAAGTATAAATAGTCTATTATACCATTAAATTTGCGAGGATTTAGAAATTCAGAAAAATATCGTTGATTTTCGCCAAATGATAACCCAAAATCAAACAGGAATTTCTTATCTCCTACATTTATGAAGATTTTGTTGCCGCCAATCTCATTCACTCCACCAAAAATTTTAATTTCCATTTTCTTAAAAGAAAAAGCCAAATAAAATAGTTTAAAACAATCCTAAATATAAATATATAAAAATTGAGATATAAAGCTTAGTAATTGGTTATATTAATTATCTTAAAGATGTTCCTTTAATTTAACTACTAATACTAGTTTGATTGTTTGATTTATCGTTAATTCAATAAAAAAGAAAAGAGAGGATTATTTAATTAAAAATTTTTGCCACACTTATTACAAAAATTTGCTTTAAGAGGAAGTTTCGCCCCACAATTTGGGCAAAATTTACTATCGTTATTTGAAGATGATATGTTTATGCCTTTTTCTTCGCTCTTAGAGATTTCTTTTTCCTTTTTCTCGGATTTCTTTACTCCATAACGTCCAATAACGGCGAGTACTGTACCTGTAAATGCCATTCCCGAATTATATGTAAACAAGCTGTGGATTTGAGTCAAAATTAATTCTACCTGTGGATCCAGAGGTATCCCTAAAGAACGCACTATCCATGTTATTGCGTATATTATTAATCCGAGTATTCCGAAACTCGTAGCAATCATTATGATAATTTTCCCTAACCTAGAGTGTTTAATGAGTATCAAGAATGTTCCTACCAAAACAGAATAACCTCCGTAAAATGAAATATATTCTAAGACCGTTAATATTGCTTGAACAAGAGGTAGAAAGTCTGGAGCAATGTAAGGTGAAGCAAGACTATAAAGATATCGATAAAAAACACTTCCTGTGGCAGATCCAATAATCATTAAGATACCGCCTAAAATACATAAGAAAATCCAAAAATATTTTTTCATTTATCTCACTTTTTTTAATATAAGTAATTTACTATGAACTAGATATTATAATATATACTATAAAGTTTTTACATCCATTTTTGCTTCCGTTGATTTTTGACTAAAGCTTAAAAAAAAGAAAATCTTTTGTTTTCTTGAATGTAGAAAAAGAGAAAAGCTATGATAGAGGAAATAAAGATCACTTCAATCGTCCAATTCATTGAGGAATCTCCTGTAAATAACCATTATAGCATATTCAATTAAATCCTTATTCTGTTTGGTTTTGTATAGATGTTCATTCTCTTGCCTCGAGCAAAACCAATTAAAGTAATGCCATAAGAAAAAGCTAATCTGATACCAGATTCAATGCCGGCTGAAAGAGATGCCACTATAGGGATCTGCGCCCTAACCGCTTTCAAAACTGAATCACCTGTCAAGCGACCAGTCGAGGTTAAAATTTTATTATTGAATGGCTCCCTTTTTAATAGTAAAGCACCAATCACTTTATCTATAGCGTTATGTCTTCCAATATCTTCGCTAGCGACGACAAGGTTTCCTTCTAGATCGAATATTGCTGCCCCATGACATCCACCTGTTTCTTTAAACAGTGGAGTTTCTTTTTGCATTTTGATCATCGCAGAAAAAATAATCTCAGCGTCAAGAGTAATGCTTTCTTTCGAATGATCGGAATTTTTTATTTCCTTTAATTTATCCTTAATCAAATTACGCCAAGGAGAAGGGATTCCACAAGTAGTATCAATGACCCTACTAACTGGATTCATTTCTAAAATTTTAGAGTTATCTATGGATTTTTCAAGCTCAACGTAAACTTTTCCTTCTAATTGATCAATCTTAATTATAGATATATCTTCAATATCATTAATAATTCCAATAGAAAACAAAAACCCTACAGTAAGTTCTTTTAAATCTTTATTCAAACAAATAATATTGACCAAAGGTTCCGAATTTACAACGACATCAATTGGACTCTCTATTAGAACTAAATCAATTTCGTCTTTTTTGACACCCTTGTGGATTTTAGTTATATTAACTTTTCTCTGATACATGTTTCAAACCTATTCTCTCTAGGGAGGAAAATTAGGGTTTCTTAATAAAATATTGATTTCATAACCAATAAAACCACCTTTTATTCAATATAAATCAATCAGTCAAGTACAAAAGATATTGAGTTCTATTGTCTAAAGTTATTCTACAAATAATATATGAAAAAAGAATTAAGCAGCTAAATATAATCTACCTTTAGTTTCTTTCGTAATTGTGTGGTCCCCGCTATATTCGATAAATTTTCCCTTAATCACTTCACCATTAGGGAGTTGAACTTCTTTAACCTCGCCAACTTTCTTATAAGAAGGTAAGAGCCTTGAGACTTTTCCTTTAATCACAATACTTCCCCATGCTTGGTCCGCTCCTGCACATCGGTCAACATCTCCTTCAACAACTATAGTTCCACCATGATTATGAATCCCTAAGAACGCATTGGCACTTCCACAGTATAAGGTTGGCCACATGTTTGAGGGTTTAGAACTCTTCGCCCATAACATTGATTCTACTCCTACCTTTCCTTTGACTTTTATCGTGCCATTCTTCATACCTTGCCAATAGCCTCTATAAGCTGATCCAACATAATGTCCTGCGTCGCCTGTAATTTCGAGTTCCCCTCCTTGAAGCATGGCACCAGCCCAATCGTCAGCATTTCCATTAACTGTAATTTTACCACCAGACATGTGATTTCCAACATGCATTCCGACAGCACTGTTAATAACAATTTCACCACCTGTCATGTTTTCCCCAATTCTTTTTACATTAGATACATCGCCATCTATAATTATCTTAGTATCAGCCAAATCTGTAGATTTACCAGTTACATCAAAGAAATCACCAATAGTTACCTGCTTTGTTGCGTAATATAAAGGTAATTTCTTAATGCCAGCTACTGTTTTACCCGCAAAATTATCAGGAGTAATACTATCTGCTTCTAATGGAAAATCTAGTTTCTTTTTTATTTTTAATTTAATTTCCGCCATGCTTTACTCACCCAACTTTTCTTTAACTTTTTCGATTAATCTCTCCAAAATCTCTTTATCAGATAAACACTCTCCCGGCGCATCTTTAACTTTCCTTAATCTTAATGGTACTATATCCATACGATAAGCAGTTCCTTCGCATTCAATTCCAGCGATAGCTGCTGGTAATACGACATCAGCAAATGCGGAAGTTGGTGTTTTATGCGGTTCGATTGCTATTAGAGGATGTTTAAATAGATTTTTTACCGCTGCTGCCGGAAAATTACTACCTGGGTCAGAAGCAACGATTAAAGCAGCATCAACTTCGTCCCGCATTAGAAGATCTACGGAAGAAAATTCTCCTGGATTATAACGAGGATATCCTCGAGAAAAATCAATTGAATATGCATAACCTGTATTCCAAGTAAAAACTTGATTAGCTCCGGCAACATTATAATGCCCACGCATAGGAATTAGAATAAATTTCGTGTAATCGTTTAATTCTGTTACTAAGCGTATTGCTGTGTCTATATTACGGTGATGTGCTAAGGTCTGGGTTAAGCCCATACCAAAGAAAACTACACCAAAATTACTTGATTTTAACTTTTCGACCAATTCTTTAATATCATCAATAGAAACCCCAGATACTTCTTTTACATCTAATTCACTTCCTCTTAAAACTGCCCTGATTGCTTGGATCAATTCGTAATCTTCGCTAGGATTAATTTGAATGTATTTATCTGCAATTTGAGCAGTATGAGTATTTCTTGGGTCAACGACTATAATGTATCTATCATTTCTACCGTCAGTTCTAAAATATCCTCTAATAAAATCACTGTAGCGGCTTAAATGCCTTGGATGAGCATGAACTGGGTTAGACCCCCAAAAAATAATAGTATCTGCTCGGTTTTTGATTTCTCCTAATGTTGCTAGTGAAGCACCAACATCTTGAATCGCCAATAAACTTGGACCGTGACAAACAGAAGCTGTATTGTCTAAAAGAGCGTTTAACATCTCGGCTAAAATAACACCTTTGCTCTGAGCTTCACATTCAGTGCTAGAAAATCCATAAAGTAAAGGTCGTTGTGCGTTTACCAGTATATCAGCAGCTTTATCTAATGCTTCGTCCCAAGAAACTTCTTTATGTTCCCCATTTTCTTTAATTAATGGTTTGTTATAACGATGATCGCTCGGATTTGATGAAAAATATTTCTTGGTTCCAATTTGGCAACCATTTCTTACCTCTACAACAAGATCTGTTTTTATATCAACATCTATTTCGAGGTCATCACAAAGAGTCCCACAGAACGGGCAGCAAACATCTTTCACTGTTCTTACTTTTTCTACCATTTTAATCACTTCTTTAAGCTTCCTTTAATCTTCCTATTAATTCTATAGCACCTAGAACTTTTCCGTTTTTTACAACTTCAACTTTTGATTTCATTCCCTTATATTGTGGAGTGCCACATGCTTGAGAACTAGGATTTACGAGTTGATTTGCCCAGGGTCCCATCGGTATAAATATTATACCTGGATGAGGTCCTTCTTCAGTAATTGTTGAATAAACCACTACCTCACCGTAATCTGTTATGACTTTAACTGGAGTTCCAACGAGACAATCAAGCTTTTTGAAATCATCAGCATCGAATGTGCAGATACCCGCAGCTCGAACATTTTCTCTTGATGCTTTCCCTCCTTCAAGAGCTACTCCTTGACTAATAGTGCGTCCAGTTAAAAGAATTAAGTTATTTAAACTCATTTTCATGCCTCTTCTTTTTTACTCCATCTTAAGGTTTTCAATCTTTCTAATAAGGGTAGCCAATATCGTTCTTCAAATTCTCCCGAAGTATGAACATCGGTTATCTCGAGAACTAGTGCTCCTGTTGGGCATGCGTTATCACACGCTCCACAAGCTACACACGCGTCCTCATCGACAACCTCTACATTTTTCGACATTTCCCAACCATGTTCGGCTCTTTTAGCAATTTCAATCGAACCTGATGGACAAACTTCAGCACAGGAACCGCATCCTTTTGCGCATTCTTCGTCTATAACTTTCACCTTTGCTTTAGCCCATTGTTTTGCGATTCTATCATTCAATAATTTTTTAGTTTCAAACTCTAGAGTGGGCATTACCTTTTGGGCTACGAGTGGTATGTCTACTAAGTTGATAATTTCGCCGTCTTTTTTCATGGTTAATGCTCCAAAAGGACAGCAATAAACACAAGTTCCACAGAAGACACAAAGCTTTGGATCATAGAGCTCTGGTATAATATCTTCCTTTGTGGGAAATCTTCGTGAGGCTCCTACTGGTCCACGAGAGATTGCATCCTTGGGGCACACCCGAGCGCAAGTTCCGCATCCAACGCATTTCTCTCGATTTAAAATAAGTTCTAAATTTTCAGTAAGAAACTGAACTTTAATATTTTCCATTTCTTTTGTAATTGTTCTGGATATTTTAGGAAATGACATTTTTAAACACGCTCCACGTTTTCAATTCTAATAGCTACTTGAGGGCACATTTTTACACACACACCGCAACCGTCACAATTTACTTCTCTCTCGTCGCTATAAATTGGCACAGCTATTCCATTTTTGACTAATATTACCGCATTTTTTTCGTTCAAAAAGCTTTGTTTCCTCAGCTCGTTGAAGTTGATTGGACATGAAACAACGCACGCATTACAACCGGTGCATGTATTTTTATTAATTTTTAAAGCATAGATTTGCATGATAATCTTTCCCCTATTTGTAAGAGCAACTCCTAATTATTTTGGTTATTCTTTCGGTTAGTTAATTAATATTTGTTCTAGTAATTATTGTTTGGTCTAGTAATTATTAAGATAAATTCAATTTTTTATTAGTATTATTATAAAAATTATGAAATAAACTTACTTCTTAGAAGGAATTGTGTTTTAAAAAATTTAGTATACGGTTTTAAAAGCTCATTGAACAAAGATATTCATCCTTCAATAAAATATAAAGAAAGAGAAGATTAAACACCTTTGTGACAACAGACGCTCTCATTGGGTTGAAAAACGCAGGGCGTATAAATTTCTACCTCTTCGAAGCGATAAAGCAAAATTTTAAATATATATTAGTGGAATTAATTAGTATGAAATCCTTTATAAAAAATTTAGAATTTACAAACGATTTAAAGCCAATTTGTCCCTATTGTGAAAAAGAAATCGATATTGAAGAATTTATAGAAGGGGGTCCTGGAATGCATCAAAAAATTAGCACAATTAAGGTTATGTTAAAACCATTAATATTTATGACAACAACCTTCTTTTGTCCACATTGTCGAAAAATTCTAGGTTTTAGTAAAAATTCTGGGAGTTAGGAAAGCTAATTAATATCCCTTTTTTTTTTATAAACAAAAAGTGTTATTTATGTTATAAACCATATCTTTAAATATTATAGGGCTAATTCAAAACTTAATTTAAAAAATAGAGGTTTAAAATAAATGGTTCATGATGTATTTACTTTTCTGGTTGGAGGTAAAGCTGGAGAAGGGGTAAAGAAAGCAGGATCAGTAGCAGCTCATATCTTTTCCAGCATGGGAAGGCAAGTGTTCCAAATGGACGATTACATGAGCTTAATAAGGGGCGGTCATAATTTTTCTGTTGTAAGCACTTCCTCTCGTTGGATTACGAGTCAATATATGAAAGCGGACCTTGTGGTCAATTTTGACAAGAGAAGCTGTGATACTCACATAAACGATGTTGCTGCAGGTGGCATTGTCATTTTTAATTCAGACGAACAAGAAAATGCTGATGGAATTGGCATCCCGTTAAGTTCAGAGGCTGAAAAATTTCCTATGAAGAAATTAATGTATGGCGTAGGAGCCGTAGCTATATTATCTTCGACAATAGGAATGAGCAAAGATCAAATGAACCAAAATATCAAAAACCAATATCCAAGTGGTATCGAAGATAATATCAAATTTGCAGATACTATATATGATATGGTAAAAGACGGATGTCAAAATAAATGCCCGTTAGAAAGAGGAGTAAAAAATAGACCAATAATTACGGGAAACGAGGCAATAAGCCTCGGAGCTATAGCTGGCGGGTTAGATACATATTATGGATATCCAATGACGCCTGCTTCTTCTATATTACACTTCTTAGCTAAACAAGCTGAAAATTTTGGTTTAGCGGTTGTTCATGCCGAAAGCGAGCTTGCAGTAATTAACATGGCTATTGGTTCCGCGTTTACTGGAGCGAGATCTATGGTTGGTACTAGTGGTGGAGGTTTCGCACTTATGACCGAAGGCATCTCATTAGCGGGTATAACAGAAACACCCATCTTATGTGTATTGTCTATGCGTCCTGGACCTGCTACTGGAGTTCCTACTTATACCGAACAAGCTGACTTAAATTTTGCTCTATCCGCAGGTCACGGTGATTTTTTGCGAATTGTAGCATCTCCCGGAACGGTAGAAGAAGTTTATTATTTGACTGCTGAGCTTTTAGATCTCGTTTGGAAATTTCAAACGCCTGGGATACTTTTAACAGAGAAACACTTATCTGAAAGTAGCATGACAATTGATTTAAACATTGATGATGCGAAATGGGCAGAACCAAAGATGCATAATGGAGGAAAATATAAAAGATATCTTGACACGGACGATGGAATTTCACCAATGCTGTTTCCACCTTCTAAAGAGATAATTAAATGGAATAGTTACGAACACGATGAGATTGGAATTACAACTGAGAACGCTGATATGATCGCAAAAATGCATAATAAAAGGAATAAAAAACTTAATGCGCTTATTGAACATTTAAAAACACAAAATACTGTCAACATTATACGAGGAGAGCACCCCACTAATATTTTTACTTATGGTTCCACTTATATGAGCGTCTTAGAAGCTCTTAAGCATGGTGGACTAAATCCAACTATCGTTCAGCCAATCTATTTGAGCCCCTTACCTGTTTGGGAATTAGAGAAATTTAAAAATCAAGACAATATAGTAATTGAACAAAGCGTCACGGGACAATTTGCATCTCTTCTTAAAGAGAAGGGGGGAGTAAACATTAGAAGCGTGATTAAAAGATACGACGGTCGTCCCTTTGATCCAATTGAGCTTTCAATTAAAATTAAGGAGGAGTTGGAATAATATGGAAAATCTTAAAACTAACGCCGAAATTACTTGGTGTCCTGGTTGTGGGAATTTTGGTATTTTTACGGCTTTAAGAAACGCCATTCCAAAGCTGGAAGCAAAAGGAATCAATAGAAAAGATATTGTAATTACTGCGGGTATTGGGTGTCACGCAAAAATCTTTGATTATCTCAATTTAAGCGGACTTTATGGGCTGCACGGACGAAATAGCTCGAATGCTGAAGGGATGAAAATAGCAAATCCCGATTTAAAAATTATAACTTTTTCTGGAGACGGAAACGGATTAGGTGAAGGTTTGGCTCATACAATATTCGCAGCCAAAAGAAATCAAGATATCACCATGATATTACATAATAATAGCGTGTATGCATTAACCACTGGCCAGTATTCGCCGTTGACCGAGAAGGGATGGAAAGGACCTTCT
Organism: Candidatus Nanopelagicaceae bacterium; assembly: GCA_035530895.1. GTDB lineage: Archaea > Asgardarchaeota > Lokiarchaeia > Sigyniarchaeales > SOKP01 > SOKP01. Next base: position 15,019 of record DATKTW010000104.1, on the reverse strand, counting down.
ACTCCAAGAGGAAGTATTGAAACACCATTTAACGCTATATCGTTAATGCTAGAAGTTGGAGCAACTTTTATTGCCAGAACATTTGCTGGAGAAATTACTCATCTCACAGATATCATAGTCCAAGCGATCGAGCACAAAGGATTCTCTTTTATCGAAGTATTACAACCTGCCGTTCCCTATCATTCCTGGAACGAGTATCGAGAAAAAGTAGAATTTCTTGAAAAATTACCTGAAACTTATGAGGAAGCTATGAAAACCGCTAAAAATAAACATAAATATACTTTAGGTCTTTTCTATAAGACCCAAAGACCGGTATATCATGAAGGATTATATGGAAATCATAATCCACTAACCAAGCGTCTATCTCGAAACGATAGAATTACAAAAATTAAGCAAATTCTTTTTGGTTAAAATATTTTGAATTGTTAATATTCAAACCTTATCGTTTACTTTAAGACATGTTACATATTTAATTTTAGTAATTATTTTTGATTAAAAGTTGAAAATGAAAATTGAAGACATTGCTAATAAGATTTCAGAAGAGAATCAAGAAGAAATTTTAAAAGATCTTTTTTCTGAAAAGAAAGTATATACCTTTTTGGTCGGAGCAGGAATCTCGATGGATCCTCCATCCAACCTACCTTCTGCGAGAATGTTTGTGAAAGGTTTATTCAAATATTATGCTCCCGAAGAGGAAATAGAGAAGCTATCTTCCTTAGATTCTTTGAGATATGAGTTTTTAGTTGAGAAGACCCAAAATTTATTTGATAAGGATATTAAATTTCTGGATTACTTAGATCATGTAAAGGAACCCAATGCAATTCATTTATTCTTAGCGAACATGATTATGAGGTATAATTATGTTATAACCACCAATTTTGATTATCTTCTTGAGATGGCAATGCAGAAAAAGCTTTCAATCTATCCTATGTATAATTATTTTCACGAGAAGTTCATGGTAATTATAACTAAAGAAGATTATGAAAAAAATGTTATAAATCAGTTTCCTGTGATTAAAATACATGGTTCAAAATGGGATTGTATTAAGGGAAGATTAACTAAAGATTCATTAATAACTACGATTAGTACTCTCGGAAAAGAAAAGGAAAAAGGTAAGACTTTTGCTATAGAGGCGTATAAGAGAAAATTGATTAACACGGTAATGCAAGATAGGGATCTGGTCATTATGGGTTATTCGGGCGGCGATGATTTTGACATAAGTCCAATGCTGAAGGAATTAAATACTATAAAGAGAATTATTTGGATAGATCACAACCCAGATGCTATTTCGGGGGATCAAGAAATTTATCATTACAAACCAGTACAAGACATATCTGAATTAAACTCTAACTTTGAAATAAATAAATTGGATAAATTGCTCATAGAACTTTCTTCGCTAAATAATAATGATGTCTATAAAATTAAAACAAAAACCTTAAACTTTGTAAAAAACAAATTGGCTCCTATCTATAAAGAATCATTTGAGTTTCTAAAAATAGATACAACTAAGGATTTTCTTAGTTTTAATGAATATATGAAGGATAATCATTTTAACGCATCTCAATCTTCAAAATACAGACTTGCTCACGAAATTTACTATGATCTGGGCGAAATTGAATCTGCTGAAAGGACTGCTTTAAAAGGTCTAACTTTATCAAAAGAAGCGGAAGAAGATGTGAATCAAACTTATTTTATTAACGCCCTAGGTCTAATTCATCTTTCCAAAGGAGAATACGATAAAGCAATTGCAAATTTTGAACATACTCTTGAACTAACAGAAAAACTAAATCAAATGAACGAAAAAATAGGCGTTCTACTAAATTTAGGAGAAGTATATAGAAAGAAAAGTGATCTAAAGAATTCTTTTAAATATATCTCAGAAGCATCAAACATAATGACAAATTACACTCCTGCTATATTAAAGTTTTCTATTTTGAATAATTTAGGAGCATTGTATAGAGATAATGGAGATATCGACAATGCAGTAAGAAATATTGAGCTAGCTTTCGAAATAACCGAACGCACGGGTGATTTATTCAGCAAAGCTTTATGTTATAATAATCTAGCGGGAATCCAAATTTCACAGGGATTGTTAAATCCTGCTTTGAAAAATTCTTCTGAAGCCCTTAAGATTAATGAACAACTCGGAGATTTAGATGATATGTGTTCAACGTTGAATACTATAGGAAACATTTTTACAATTGCTGGGCAATATTCACAAGCATTACAATATCTTGGAAGAGCATATCAAACTGCAGATAAAATTCAGAACCTAAATATCAAGGCTTTAGCTGCCAATTCAATTGGAGTGATTCATTATGAAAGTGGAAAAAAAGATTTAGCTATGAAATATTATAATGAAGCTCTTATGATAAGGAAAAAAATTGGGGACTTATCCGGTCAAGCAACGACTTTAAATAACATTGGAATTGTTTATCGTACTAATAGAGATTATAATACAGCTTTTGAATTAATAAATCAATCTATTGAACTTACGGAGAAAATAGGGGAAAAAAAAAATCTAGCTGTTCGGTATGGAAACCGTGCTTCTATCTATGAAATAAGGAGAGAGTTTGAAAAAGCACTTGAGGAGTACAAAAAAGCACTACAGATTGAACAATCGCAAAATAACTTAGCAGGTATAGCTAGTCAACTTACTAATATTGGAGGAATATTAGGAGATTTAGGACGGTATGAAGAGACAATTAAACACTATACTGATGCTTTAAATATTATGGAAAATTTAGGGATTAAACCTGGGATAGCAAGATCCCTCAATAATTTAGGTATGATTTTCTATAAATATAAGAAGGATTATCATAAATCCATTGATTATCTAAAAAGAGCGCTTGAAATCTATAAAGAATTAAACCTCCCAAATATGATTATGACTACCCAGCAGAATTTAGATTTTATAAAAAGAGAATTCGAGTCAAATTGATTTATAAATCTAATTGTTTATTATTTATTGATTTAGACTTAATGATTTTGGAAACTGGGAGTTTTTAAACCAATGATATCATGTTTTTTTGGGTTAAATATCCATTCGTTTTTACATTTTTTCGAACAAAAATAGTGTTTGGCGGGCTCCTGAGCTATATTTATAAAGACAAATTTGTAATGTCTATCATAATTACGCTGATACAGTTTTAAACGTTTTCCGCACAATTCACAATTTTTTTTCAAGATGATCATACTTCCAGTTATTTCGTCTGCGGAATCTTTAAATCGTTTCATTTTTTTAAATTTTTGAATATTTTCCATTTTATCTCTTTTACTCTTAATAGTATAGTCGTTTAACTATAAAATTATCGTTTCTTTATATAATAGATAAAAAGATAAAATGAGAAAATAACAATAATAAAAGAAAACCTTAAAGCATTATTTTAAATTGATGCGTCCAATAGCTCTGAATGGTAAAGCATCGTTAAATTTATCGTAATCGAATAACCTTCTTCCATCAATTACATTAGGTGTTTTCATACTTTTCTTAAAATCTTCTGGAGTAAGATTTTTAAACTCGTCCCATTCTGTTATTAAAAAAGCGCATTCTGAATCCTTAAGGGCTTCTTCAATCGAATCGATATACTTTATCTTATCTCCAAATTCTACCTTTGCCGTCTCTTTAGCTTTAGGATCAAATCCAACGATGTTTGTTATACCAATTCTTTATATATCAGAAAATAAGAATAAATAATTTTAATAAGAGAAAATCCAAATTTTTATTCTAAATTTATTCTACCTATTGCTCTGACACCAGCTATAGGAATTAGTATTGTCAAAGGTAAGATATAAAAAAAGCTTGCGATTGATAGAATCACAGGAATCCCAGAAGCCTCAGTCAGCCACCAAATGATAGCAAAATGAGATATCGAAGAGCCTAACAGAGAGAAGAGTTTCCCAATCCAAAAAAATATATAGGATTTAAATGTAGATTTCGATGCTAATGTATAATTCTCATCTTCCATAATATTTTCCTCAGAACCATCCATAGTTCAAGAATTTCATCAGCTAAAAATCCTTTTTGGATTTTCATATAGCATTCTGTTTCCAATATCTACGGCATCATCATAAGAAAACTTCCTAGCTTCAATAAAATCGATAAGAACTTCTGCTAGAATGTCTTTAATTGATAATAATGCTCCGTATGTTCCTTCTAGATTTTCACAATCTCCCCCAAATGCAAAGACTTTATCGGTGCAATTCATTTCAATCAGTTCAGTTAACAATCTTTTTGTAGCAGATTGGCTAAGAATAGGCATCCAACATAAATCTACATGGGCATTATATGTCTGAGTCAGAATACCTGGAATTGTATGATGAAAAGGATAACCACCATGAAATATGTCGAATTTTACATCCGAAAATTTTCTCATTATGTCCATAAGATAAACAGGGTTTGTCTCTACCATAGAAGCCATACCAGTATGCACTTGAACAGGTAATTTTTCTTTTTTTGCATATTCTAAAAGGGAGGTTACAACATAATTTCCCCATCTTCTCATCTCTTTCTCATTAATGTATTCTTCTTTTTTCTGAATTTTATCGTAAATTTCAGTGATTTTTCCATCATCGTTTTTTTCATACAGAAAATGAATCGATCGTTCATAAGCAGATCCTATTTTAATTGTATTTGCCATATAACGCAAAGAATTAAAATATTTTTCAAGAACATCATCAAAATCTTCAAGCGTATTAAGTGGTTTATTTATCTTTTCACTGTATTGCTCAAGCTGATTTTTAGCAGTCCAAGGGCGATATTTATATGTGTCTACATTAATAAATGGAAATGTAACTTCATCAATCCTAATTGTTGTTTGAACGATGGGATGTTTCCAAGCTTCCCATAAATCTGGATTTATATCTAAAATAACATTTGTTACGTTTAACTTCTGTGTAAGAGTATCATAAATGTAGCTTGGGTTTTTATACGCTTCTTTTATTCTCTTATTCAGTAGTTCTAATTTTTCAGGTTTTATAGGAAGAATATCAATATCATACAGATGTTTAATTGCTGAACGAAGGGAATTTAATGCGTCTGTTCCTAGCCTGCTTTGTAAGATTTCACCCATTTTCTTAAAATGTCTCGGTACATGCATGTAAGCTCCTTTGAAAACTTTGGCTAAACCTATAGTTGGTTTTTTGGGTGAATAATTTCCTAAGTATCCAAAATGTTCATGCGTATCAAAAACTTGGACCCATTCTGAAATTAATTTACTTTTTAGCATTTCTAACCATTTTGTTAAACTTTTTAATTAGATTCGAGCTACAAAATCGTTTCTTCAATTATTTCCCAATAGAAATCTCTTAGCCATTCTTTGATTATGATCTCGTTTTTCTTTATGCGCTCTTTATCCTTCTCATCATAGTCTTTTAATTCCCTCATGTAGAACATGAAAAATAATTAACTTTTCAGCAGATATAAACGAAACATAGACTAATCTAGATTAATACGACCTATTGCTCTAAATGGCATGGCATTATCAAATTCTTCGTAATCAAAAAGTCTCCTTCCATCAATTACATTAGGTTCCTTCATGTTTTTCATGAAATCCTCTGGTTTTAGGGTTTTAAACTCATTCCATTCTGTTATTAAAATAGCGCACTCTGAATCTTTAAGAGCTTCTTCAATGGTATCTGCATACTCTATCCTATCCCCGAACTCAATCTTAGCTGTCTCTTTAGCTTTAGGATCGTATCCAATAATGTTTGTGATACCTCTTTTTATTAACTCGTTTACTACTCTAATACTCGGTGCTTCTCTCATGTCGTCAGTACCTGGTTTGAAAGAAAGACCTAAAAGGGTAACCCTCTTGCCAGCTAATTTTCCGGCAAGTTCCTCAGCTATATCAACGATTTTAATTGCTTGATCGTCGTTGATTCCAAGGACTGCTTCTAATAATCTCGAAGTATATCCTTTTGATTTTGACCATGCTTTTATAGCATTTACATCTTTATGGAAACAAGAACCTCCAAATCCGACTCCTGCTTGTAAAAATCTTGAGTTTATCCGATAATCCAAGCCCACACCCTTCATTACTTGGATTATATCAACATTAGGTACTAGTTGAGCGAAGTTTGCAAATTCATTTGAGTAACTAATTTTCGTCGACAAAAGGCAATTATTTCCATATTTAACGAGCTCAGCACTTTCTAAATTCATTCTTAGGATTGGACAATTTTGGAGGTGGTCACCGTAGAAATATTCGTAAAATTCTTGTAGCAAATCGCCGCTTCTTTCGTCAAATGCACCAATAATAATTCTATCTGGATGAAGTGTATCTGAAACAGACGATCCTTCAGCCAAAAACTCGGGTTGCATACACAATCCAAAATCTCTTCCCGGTATTTTTCCTGAAACTTCGGTTATTAGCTTTCCTACAAGGTTTCTAGTGGTACCAGGAACAACAGTCGATCTTACTACGACTAGATGGTAAGATTCTTTTTGTTTGAGAGCTTTTCCTATCTCTCTAGCAGTGCTCTCGATATAACCCAAGTTTATGCTTTTGTCTTCTCGCATTGGCGTACCTTGAGTAATCATTGATATATCCGTTTCGAGAACGGCTTTAACGGGATCAAGCAAACATTGTAATAATTCCGGTTTATTTGCCTTAATATCGTCCATCATTTCTTGTAAATCTGCTTCGTAAAAAGGTGCTTTTCCATCGTTAATCATGTTAGCTTTCTTCTCGTTATGAGTAGATGCCAACACTTTAATATTTTTATCGGCAAAACAGGCTGCTGAACAGAGCCCAATGAAACCTGTTCCAAGGATTGATACACTATATTTATACAATTTTTAATCCACTATCGTTATTTTATTCTTTAAAGTATCAGTTTTGGATCTTGTTAAAACTTTTTGGTTATTTACAAATAAATTTATAATATACTGAAACTTGATTAAATTTATGATCTCTTCCCAAGAATGGTGAAATTGTGGGAACCTTTTGGGTAGAGCTTAAAAATTTGAAAACCCTTCACTAATTTTAAAGGAGAGAGAAAAAATGAACGATAAAAGAAAAATATTAGAAATTCCTAAGGAAGCTTTAGAATCTATAAATCAATTTCTTCTAGATGAGAATAATCCACTTGTTAACGATTTGCTTAATCTGTTAGATAAATACGGTGGCATAGAAACAATAAATAAGAAGGCTGAAGAAGCTAGTAAATTAGAGAACTTGCTAGAAAAGTTAGGTAAGAAGAATCCCGGTTATGTTAAAGATATTGAATGGTTAATCACTCAAAGGGATAAAAAAGCCTTTATTAGCGTAAACGACTATCGAAAGAAGGTTTTAGGCGATAGAGCGTCGGAAGTATTTTTTAACGAGGAATTTGCCGTCACATTGGAACTCTCGGCATGCCAATATTTTCCTTTTTTCATCGATATCGCTAAGGATGCCGTAGAAAATCAGAAATTAGTCCCTGGAAGGATTATCCGCGTAAGAAACATGAAAGAACAAGAAGAAGATGGCGATTTATTAGCGATGGCTGCAGCAATGCAAATTATTGGCTCAACATGGGTAGAAACTCTTGACACAAAAGGTACCGCACCAGGCTCGGATGGAATGCCAGTGAATGTGCATCTTGGAGGGCCTGATACCATTACGGGATACTTTGGAGGTGTAGGCCAACCAAATGAGTACGCCTTAAAATGGATCGACGAATTCCTTTATTACTATACAAATTACGGTATTAAGCAGGTTTTAAATGTGAATCCTGGAACGGTTTTATTAGGATATTTTATTTATAAACTGGGAATTAATAATGAGTTTAAAATTTCAGTCTTTATGGGGAACGATAATCCCTACTCAAGCCTTTGGACATTATTGACTGCAAAATTATTTGCTCGGGAAGACGGAACTAGTCCATTAATCGGTTACAACTTGTCGAATGCAGTTAACAACCAAACATTAGAATTATCAGCTTTCATTAGAAAACCATTTGGTTTCGAAGATGTTGTAAGGTTAGAGCACCACATTACTGAGTGCTACAAATCGATAGTAAGGCAGCCGTACGACAGAAGAGATGAGTTAATAGAACTAGCTAAGAAAGTTAAAAATATTAGCGCAAAACATGAAGGTGGAAATGTTGAAGTTGAGGAAAAACGGGAACATCCGACAGATATCCTAGAATACTTTGCTGCTAAAAAAGATCTGGTGGAAGCGGGACTTTGGGAAGCATTACGAATTAATCATATAGATCGAAATGACGCGGTTAATTCAACAGCTAAAGCTTTAACTGAAAACGGACTAGCGTTTATAGCCGCTAAAAATTTACACCACTAGTGATAAATAAGGAGGTTAAATTAAAATGGGAAAGTTTGATTTCAGGCCAACGGGAGTTATGCCTGCTTTGGTGACTCCTTTTAACAAGGATGATGAGACAATAAATGAAGAGAACCTCAGAAACTTAGTAAATTATCTTTTAGAACAAGGAGTTACGGGACTAGTTCCTGTAGGGACGACTGGAGAATTCGTAAACATGACGTTCGAAGAACGCTTGAGAGTCCTTGAAATTGTAGTAGACGAAACCAACGGAAGAGTTCCAGTAATTGGGGGAACAGGAGAGACAGGGACAAAAATGGTAATCGACGCTACCAAAGCCGCTACAGATATAGGTTGTGATGCCGCAATAATTGTGACTCCATATTATTTAAAACCAAAAGCAAAGGGATTATACGACCATTATTTTACGATAGCAGAGAAAACAGACATTCCGTTAGTGTTGTATAATATTCCAGCTTGTACTGGTGTAGAATTGCCTTGGACGGTTGTAGAAGATCTAGTTGATATCGAAAATTTTGTAGCCATAAAAGATTCTAGTGGTGATTACAAGTATTTTTCAGCTTTACTAGAGAAAGTTAGCGATAAAATCTCTGTTTTGATTGGATGGGATGAAAACGTATTAGGAGCTTTAGCGGGTGGTGCTGCGGGGTGTATACTTGGTTCTGCTAATGTCATACCTAAAATATGGCTTGAAATTTACGACCATGTGAAAAATAACCGTTTACAAGAAGCTCAAGCTCTTCAAAAAAAGGTACAAAAATTAGCTCGCATGCTGATTAATTCTGGAGCTTTAGGTGCTAAAGAGTGTTTAAATATGATGGGAATTCCAGTAGGCATAACCAGACGACCTATCATTTTAGGAGATGCTCTTTCGTACGAACTTCAAGACGAATTTCGAGTTGAGTTGGAGAAACTCGGATTAATAGAAAAGAAAGAAATCAAATTTGAGATAGGTGAGAAAGAACTTACGAGTCGCTTTTACGCAATCGGTGTAACTCCTGAAAAAATATCAGATTTTAGGTTAAAAGTTGGGGAATCGCTTGTTGGGGATAGAGCAGAATTAGCACATATTGACTTGTTAATAGGAAGCAAAGAAGGACCCGTAGGAGACGCTTACGCACGAGCATTAACTCACCCAGCTAAAGGTCGTGAAGGACTGCAGGTTATTCTAGAACCAAACATGCAGGTTAAACCAGCTACTATTATGATACCTACAGTTAAAGTTACTTCTCTACGACACGCAAGTTTAACATATGGCCCTGCTCAAGCGGCAGTGGCTAAAGCTGTAATGAAGTGCGTAGAAGATGGGATTTTACCTAAAGAAGCTGCAGAAGACATTTTAATAATCGTGAATGTTTTTGTACACCCTAGTGCGAGCGCTCGAAAACGAGTTTTTATAAACAATTATAAAGCTACTAGAAATGCCATTCGAAAGGCAATGGAAGGGCTACCGACGGTAGATGATGGCATCAAAAACGCTGAAAATGCTCGTCATCCCTTCAGGAACGATCCTTAGTATTTTATTTTTTCTTTTTTGAGTATTTTTTTTATCCTAATTTTTTTTGATGAACAAATGAACGCCAAAATAAACAAAAATTACTCCAAATTGTTATTCCTGAAATCCCTAAAAAGATTACGCCTAAAACTGTTAAGAATACTCCTAAACCTTTTTTTTCCATATCTTAACTCACATTAATGGTGAATTTATATTTTATTACTATTTGAATGTTCTATGAATAATAATTAAGAGAACATTTTTAATCCTTTTATAGTTGATAATCTGAAGATTGAAATTCTATTCAAATGATTTTATAATTGAAACACGAATAAAATCCAAAATTTTAAAGAAGAAAATTATAATGACAGATAAAAAAGTTGAATTAAAGGTTGGAGATACTGCTCCCGAATTTTGCCTATTAGACAAAGATAATAAGACAGTATGTCTCAAAGACTTTAGAGGTAAGTACGTCATCGTCTACTTTTATCCTAAAGATAATACACCAGGTTGTACTACTGAAGCAATAGGTTTTACGGGAATTTTGCCCGAACTTCAAAAGCTAAATGCGAATGTTATTGGCGTAAGCCCTGATAACCCTGAGTCTCACGCAAAATTCATTGAGAAAAAGAATCTCAAAGTAACTCTTTTAAGCGATCTAGATAAGAAAGTATTAAAATCGTATGGGAAATGGGGTAAAAACACATTCAGAGGTAAGGAATATATAGGAGTTACGCGTAGTACCTTTTTAATAAATCCCGATGGAAAGATCGCACATATTTGGCCTAAAGTTTCTGTGAACGGACATCCAGAAGAAGTACAGAAAATCTTAGAGGAGTTAGGAAATTAAAAAGACACCATGAGCGTTAAAGAGATTATAGAAAAAAGAAGAGCATATAGATCCCTAGATCCTATAGAAATTTCAAGGGATTTAATTGAGGATCTTGCAGAAATCGCTAGAATTACCCCGTCTTGCGCAAATATGCAACCATGGAAATTTGTTTTTGTTCATGATAAAAAGGTATTAAACGAACTTTTTACTGTGTTATCAGAAGGTAATAAGTGGGCTGAAAAAGCGTCAATGATTATAGGAGTTTTCAGTAAACCTAAAAACGATTGTGTGATTGGAGAAAGACTTTACTATTTATTTGATACTGGTATGGCTACTGCATTTCTAATACTGCGTGCTACCGAATTAGGTCTGGTAGCCCATCCTATAGCTGGTTTTAATGAAACTCTAGCTAAAGAAATTCTTAGTATTCCAAAAGAAATGAGATTAATCACTCTTGTAATCGTTGGAAAGCATTCAGAAATAATTAATCCGGTTTTATCTGATCCAATGAAACTCGGAGAAAGGCAAAGGCCACCAAGGAAATCTATTGATGAATTTATCTACATAGATAAAGTTAAGTAACTAATCAACTAACTGAAAAGGGTGAACCCTATCAACGAAAATAATGGTGTAAGAGAAAAATCAGATGGTGCTAATAAACCCAATAAGCTTATTACTGAAAAAAGCCCGTATCTCCTTCAACACGCTAATAATCCCGTAGAATGGTATGCTTGGGGCGAAGAAGCCTTTGAAAAGGCAAAATCGGAAGATAAGCCAATTTTCTTATCAATTGGGTATTCTACATGCCATTGGTGTCATGTAATGGCTCACGAATCGTTTGAAGACCCTTATGTTGCGAAACTATTGAACGAAGCTTTCATATCAATTAAAGTTGATAGGGAAGAACGACCTGACATAGATAAGATTTACATGACCGTCTGCCAACTTATGACCGGTTCTGGGGGTTGGCCATTAACAATTATCATGACTCCAGATAAAAAACCCTTCTTTGCTGGAACATACTTTCCGAAAGAAACCCGTTTTGGAAGAACTGGTTTAGTTGATTTAGCAAAAAGAGTGAAAAATCTATGGATAAACGAAAGAAAGCAATTAGTAGAATCGAGCGAAAAGATAACTTTTGCCTTGCAAGATGCAAACACTGAATCTCCGGGAAGAAGTTTAGCAGAAAGCGTATTAAAAAGTACTTATTCTCAATTATCGGGAAGATTCGATAAAAAGAACGGAGGTTTTGGAACAGCACCTAAATTCCCTACACCGCATAATTTGCTGTTCTTGTTACGATTCTGGAGAAGAACCGGTGACGAAGAAGCGCTTAAAATGGTTGAAAAGACACTTAAAGCTATGCGAATGGGTGGAATCTACGATCACATTGGGTTTGGATTTCACCGTTACTCAACCGATCCTAACTGGCTTGTACCTCATTTTGAAAAAATGTTATACGATCAAGCTTTATTGATTCTTGTTTATTTAGAAGCGTATCAAGCAACTGGTAAAGAGGAATATGCTAATACCGCAAAGGAAGTATTGACATATATTTTGCGCGATATGATATCTTCAGAAGGAGCATTCTATAGCGCAGAAGATGCTGATAGTGAAGGAGAAGAAGGTAAATTTTATGTTTGGTCGAAAGGCGAAATCGAAGAAATATTAGGAGTAGAAGAAGCTGAAGTATTTTCAAAACTTTATAATATTGATATAAATGGGAATTTTTTCGATGAAGCGACTAAAAGTAAAACTGGAAAAAACATCATTCACTTAAAATCCTATTTATCAGATACCCCCACGATCGATATTGAATTAATTAGGAACAAATTATTTGAAGCAAGAGAGAAAAGAATTAAGCCTCATAAGGACGACAAAGTATTAACTGACTGGAATGGATTGATGATCGCAGCGTTTGCTAAGGCAGGATATATTTTTAACGAGCCTAAATATATTCAGGTCGCAGAAAAAGCAGTGGATTTTATCTTAAACCAAATAAAAAATTCTGAGGGAAGACTTTTACATCGTTATCGTAAGGGTGGTGCAGACATACTCGCTTTTTTAGACGATTACGCGTTCTTAGTTTGGGGGTTAATTAACCTTTATGAAGCATCTTTTGAAACACGATATCTTGAAAAAGCTATAAAGTTGACAGAGGAACAGTTAAAATTATTCTGGGATTTTTTAATTGGAGCTTTTTTTTTTACGGCTGAGGACGCAGAATCGTTACTAACGCGCCAAAAAGAGACTTATGACGGAGCAATTCCATCGGGGAATTCTGTTGCGATGCTAAATTTACTAAGGTTAGCACAATTAACCGGTAACGATACTTATGAGAAGAAAGCAGATCATCTTGGACGGGTTTTTGCCGAAAGCGTCAGAGCTAATCCTGTAGCGCATAGTTTAATGATGGTTGCTGTGGATTATGCCGTAGGTCCAACATATTCATTAGTCATCGCGGGGGATGAGGGAAAAGATGATACGAATTCCATGTTAGATGAGGTTAGAAAGCAATTTTTACCGAATAAATCGTTAATTTTTCGTCCTACGGAAAAAGTGAATCCAGAAATTGATAATCTTTCCAATTATATTCAATTTTTTGACAAATACGAGGGAAAGGCTACTGCGTATGTATGCATTAACAAAACTTGTAAAACACCTACGAACGATATAACCAAAGCTTTAGAGTACTTAAGCTCTAGAGAATAGAAAAGAAAAATAATTTCCCATTTATCAAATTAAGATATATTAAAAAGGAGCCTATGAGACCAAAAATTAGCACAATTATAGTGAGTTGATTGGCAGAAACTTTACCGAGAAAAAATTTCCTCACAAATTTCTCATACATGTCTTTAAATTTCGTCTTAGAAAGCCAGCTATCAATCATTATGAGACTTTTAAGATTTACTAATTAATAATCTTAATGTGTTTGACTTTAAAAAAAATTAAGTAAAAACATTTAATAAATCCACTGAGTTGATAGTAGATTGCGTCTTCACGGTTTATAGATCGGTTCATCAAATGTTCAAGAGTCCATTTACAGTTTAGTATTAAAAACTAATTATGTATTCTTACCTTAGTTTAATTAAGAACAAAAAAAAAACAAGAAAAAGAAAAATAATAAAAAGGAGGTAAAAGCTAATGGAAAAATCCGATATTAAAGCGTTAAAAGCTAAAATGAACTTCAATTCACATGAAATTCAATACCTTAAGTTTTCTTGCGATAAAAGTATGAAGTAAAATTTTTTTTTAATTTTTTTAATTAAAATATACCCAAAAAACCAATAAAAAGAGGTAAATAAAAATGGACAAGTATGAAAAAAAAACTATAATAATAAAAACTGCTGACGATTTTGTTGAGCGTATAGATTGTTAATTATTATTTCTTTGATAAATTTAACGTAAAACCAAATTCTCACGATTATTTCATCTTATATATGAATTCTAGCCTTTAACCATTATTATTATTTAAAGAAATATTCTAATTTTGTGTGAGAAACCGATAATTTGACTAAATTAATTAGCCTGTTTAATAAAAAAAATTAATTACTAGTTTGAGGAAGTATATCGAGTTTTTTCAATTCTTCTCTTAAATCAGTCTTAGGGCGATTCCATATGGTTTTCATACCAAGCTTTTTTGCTGGCTTCAGAAAAAACAAGATATCATCGATAAAAAGGCTTTCTTCAGGAATTAAATTATACCGATTAAGTAAAAGTACATAAATCGCTTTTTCTGGTTTAATTATATTTTCAAACCCCGAAATTATCTGACCATTGAATAGAGAAAAAAAACTATATTTCGAATTAACATAACTAAATGCCTCTTTGATGTAATTGGACAAAATATATGAACTATAACCTAATTCCTTTAATTCTTCTAAAATTTCTATATTTTTTTTAATCGGGGTTAGCATATCCATCCATTGATCAAAGAATAGCTCAATAAAATCTTTTTCCTGAGGATATTTAGATAAAAAAATATTTCGGGCATTTTCTAAGGTGTTTGTTCCCCGATCTAGCTCTAACCAAGTCTTACTCCGAGTAACTTTTAAAACAAATTGGTCGATGTATTCTTTATCGTTTGTAAATCTTAATAAGAATTTGTTAGGTTTGAACTTTAATAAAACATTCCCTAAATCAAATATGATGTTCTTTATCATTTATTAAATTAATATAATAAAAGAAGAAATAAAAGAATTGAAATTTAATCTCGGTTAAAATTCGTTTGGCATTTTTTTGAGTTCTGCTAGTGAAAAAACGGGACCATCAATGCACACAAATTTCTCACCAATATTACATCGTCCGCATTTTCCGATCCCGCATTTCATTCGCATTTCTAAAGAATTAAGAATCTGTTCGTCTTTCCAACCGATCTTAACTAACTCATCTACGGCAGTTCTTATC
>DATKTW010000103.1:0-13891 GCA_035530895.1 Candidatus Nanopelagicaceae bacterium | reverse complement strand
CAGTAAAAGCCCCCCATACTATTTTGTCTTTACTTATTGCCCGATTACTCGCAATTAGAGTTACATGGGGCCAACCTCGTTCGTCTATAGTGGAGATTAACTTAAGCATTATATCTGGTTGAGTAAATTCTATACCATCCTCAGAAATCTCTGAGGACCATTCAATTTTGTTTTTATTCTTTCCCATTTTCTATCATCTACCAATAATTTTAGTTATCACATTCATTATCTTCTTTTTTAGTTAATCCAGACCATTGAACATTCCTAACACCGCTTTTTTTGCCAATCTCTAAATATTCATCCATTTTATCTGTAGAAATTAGAGGGAAGTCTTTCAGACACCACTCAATGTCCAATCTTTCATATTTCGCTGTACATAAGTTATTGAACGACAGCAAGTCCCATCTTTCTGGAATGTTATGTAAATTGTTAACTATAAATTCTCTAATTCCTTTAATATTTTCCTCTGTTGCAGTATAATTAGGAATAATGGGTGTTCGAATCCAAAGTTTCTTACCATTTTTTTTCACATAATTCGAAATCCAGATGGCATTTTCTAAAATTAGATCGTTTGGAACGCCCGTATATTCTTTATGCTTATCGGAGTTAATTTCTTTAATATCAAGGAGGACTAAGTCAACATAAGGAAGTAATTTTTCATAAATTTTCTTGGAAGCATATCCACACGTATCTAAAGCCGTTGAGATACCATTATTTTTACACTTTTTTAAAAAATCCAAAATAAAATCAGGCTGGAGCGTAGGTTCGCCCCCTGAAACTGTAATACCGCCATGAGATTGGGTGTAGTAGACTTTATCTTTTTGAATTTCGTAATATAAATCCTCTAAATCCCATAATTCTCCAAACATATGCAAAGCAGTACTGGGACATTCGTCTGAACACAAACCACAACTATCACACTTTTCTCGGTCGATATGCATCCCATCCTCATCGAGAGTTAATGCTCCCTGCTGACATGTTTCAATACAGATTTTACATCCTATGCATTTATGTTTAAACCACTCTAACTGCTTTTTTTTTAGAATGGATTCAGGATTGTGGCACCATATACAATTTAATGGACATTGTTTAAAAAAAACCGTTGTTCTAATACCGGGTCCATCTTCAGTGGACATCTTTTGAATCTGGAAAATCAGAGCTTTAGATTCTGCCATTTTACATAGATTTTAAGCTGATTATTAAATAACAAAAGTCTTGGAACTAATTTAATTTTATTAATTGGAATTATTGACTATTAAACAAGATTTAAAAAAAGAACAAAAAAAACATAGGAAACATAATTATTTTTCTTTTGGTTTAAAGACTACTGATGGTTTAGTTCTTTCAGAGTAAATAAAGTTATTTGTTTCCTTAATGCTACCATATTTTTGTTTTAACTCTTCTATTGATCCAGCATCAAGTGCTCTTGTTCTACAAGATTCAATACATGTAGGTAACTTGCCTTCTAGATGGCGGTCAAGACAATAATTACATTTTCTCATTTTCGCACCAATTTCTGTTCCAAACTGTGGTGCATCATACGGGCACGCTTTTAAGCACTTAGAATCGCACTCTTCATTACCAATACATTTGTTACTATCAACAGTAACAATTCCATCTTCTTCTCTCTTGGCAATTGCTCCTACTGGGCAGACAGGAATACAGACAGGATCAATACAATGAAAACATGGATTTATTCTATAACTTACAAAAATATGTGGGAACTTTCCTTCCTCGTTATAAAGAACTTTCATCCATTTTTCAGGACCAGCAGGGATGTCGTGCCAATCCTTGCAAGCAACAGCACAAGCAGAACAGCCTATACACCGAGTTTGATCGAAATAAAAGCCAACTTGCATTTTAGGCACCTCTATTATATTTTTTGATTTCTACAAGGCAGGATTTGAGGGCTGATGCTCCTCCAGGAGAATAAGCGTCTTTTGTTAACGTATTAACGCATCCCCCCCGATCGATTCCATTCTCATCGGGATCGTACCAAGCGCCTTCAAAAATGCTAATTGCACCCGGAATTATTCTTTCTGTTAACCACGCTTTAATCGTTAATTTTCCTCGATCGTTATATACCAAGATTTCATCTCCATCTCGTATTCCCCTAGATTCAGCATCAACGGGGTTTATCCAAGCAACATGGGGATCGACTTCTCGAAGCCATTCTACTAAATACAATTCAGAATGAACCCGATTTTTTGGATGAGGTGATAACAACTGTAGAGGATATTTCTCACTTAGAGGATCATACCGACCTTCCCATCTCTCCATGTACTTTGGAATTGGTGGATTTTCAGGATCATTCAAATCTGCGATTCTTTGAGAAAAGATTTCAATCTTACCAGATGGAGTTTTAAACGGTTTGTTTTCGATATCATCAATTTGTTCCTTGAAAGCAACATATGGTTCTTCAATTTCAATTCTATGGATTCCTTTTTCTCTAAACTCATTAATGTTTCTTATATTTTTTCTAGTATCTTCTCGTAATTTTATTAAAAATCTTAAAGCTTTTTTCTCATCAGGGTATTTAACGAACTCTTCTAACCCGAGCTTGTCTGCTAATTCTTCAGCGATTCTTAAATCAGATTTACACTCTCCAATAGGCTCTATCGCTTGATTCATAGCGGTGAAATATGGACCAGAAGGCCAAGGTCTTGTAAAATCATTTTTTTCAGCAGCACTGGTAACAGGCAGAACAATATCAGCATATCTTGCAGTAGGAGTAAGCCATAATTCGGCACAAACCATATAGTCTAACTTTTTGAGTGCTTCAGCAGCTTTATTCGTATTCCCAAGCTGGTTTAAAAAGTTGTTATTCACAAACCAAGCAAATTTAACGTCAAAAGGATAACCTCCCCCTTTACCTTTTAGGATGGCATCAAACATTTTATTTGTGTGACATCTTGCTTGGAATCTAAGTTGTAGATCTAATGACCCCCGGACAGATTTCAAGCCCGTTTCAACAGGATTTCTATAGGGAGGAGGAATTCTAGAAGCAAAAAACATGTGACCATAAGGAATTCCCATTAATCCTCCTGCTGCACTCCCACCATGTTTTCCTACATTTCCAGTCATAGCAGTCAAAGTCATAGCACATCGATTATACAATTCTCCAACTGCACTTCGAGCTGGACCTTGACAATCCATAAAAGCAGCAGGTTTTGTAGTAGCATACTCTCGAGCAAGATTACTTATTATTTCTGCAGGAACGGAGGTTATCTGTTCTGCCCACTCCGGAGTTTTAGGTATTCCATCTTCTTCTCCCATTACATAATCTACGAATTTCTCGAATCCTATTGTATATTTATCTAAGAATTCTTGATCGTGAAGGTTTTCTTTTATCATAACATAAGCCATAGCAACCATCATCGCAGTATCAGTTCCAGGGATAATTGGTATCCACTGATCTGCTAACACAACTGCAGAATCAGTATATCTCGGATCAATACAAATGATTTTTATTCCCTTTTCTTTGGCTTTTATTAAGTTATATATTGTGTCTGAACCCGAGATCATTCTCGCAGGATCCCAGCCCCACATTATAATGAGTTTTGAATTTTTTAAATCTGTACGACTGTGCCCAACGAATGGTGATGTGTATTGAGTTTGAGTTGCATATACCGCACCTTCAGAAGATATATTACCAAAATGGGTTGAAAATCCACCGAATTGAGTAAGCAATCGTATCATCGCGAACATTCCGTCGTGTAGTGCTGCTTGATATCCTCCACCTGTTGCTAGAAAAATGCTTGAGTTTCCGTATTTTTCCTTTACTTCTTTAAGTTTTGCAGCAATTTCAGATAGCGCTTCATCCCAAGAAATTCGTTTATATTTGCCTGAACCTTTTGGTCCATCTCTTTTTAATGGAAATTTTAAACGATCTGGATGATATATATATTGTCTTAAAGCACGACATCTTAAACAAGCTCTAAGTTGTTCATCTTTGTCCTCAAAATCATCACCTTCGATTCTGATTACTTTACCATCTTTAACATGAACTCTGAGCGGACATCTACCACCACAATCAAACGCAGTTGTGGTTCTAATTATTTTTTCTCCATCATCAATAGTATCATTTTCTTGAGTTTCCATTTAATCATCTCATTAATACTAACAATTGCGTAATTTAGTTTTCCTTGAAATTTAATTATATTCAAAAAACTCTTTATTTAATAGACAATTAGTTCTACTACTATTTGAAAAATGTAGTGAAAAAAAATCTTGGTTGCTGAGACTTATTCTGGATTTGTCCAAAGATATAATATGATAATTGGAGTTCTAATATGTGCTTTATTAACAAATGTCTTGTTCTTAATTTTACCAATTGGATTTTTAGTTATAGCAGATATATTTTTAGTTATAGGAAGCTGTACTGGACTCTATTTCACATTTAAATATAGAAAAGAATCACAATCATACATTAAAACAGGTATAATTGTTGGATTGACTGGTTCAGTTTTATCATTATTATTAATAGGTTGCTTTGATTGGATTTTTTATTTGATACCCGCATATGGAATTGATTTTATTTTCTTTTTACAATATACATTAATCTTATTCGTGTATTACGGAATAATTTTCGCGATAGTTGGGATAATATTAGGTTATATTTTTGGGAGTGTTTATAGAAAGAGAGAATCTGTAGATAAAGAAACTCCTCTATTTTAGATAATTTTTTTTTAATCTTCACCTTATTTAATATAATAAAATAACAAACAAGGAGATTAAAAGTGTCAGAACAAATTTTTGAACATGTTAAAATTGAAAAAGTAGAAGAAGGAAATTACACAGTAATATCAATTAACCGCCCTGAGAGGCTAAATGCTTTACAAAATAAAACTTTAAAAGAGATTGCAGATGCTCTCGAATCAATGGCTTTAGATAAGTCAGTTAGATGCGTAGTTCTAAGAGGTACTAAAGAATTCATTAAGAAACCAGCATTTTCTGCTGGTGCTGATTTATCAGCTAGAGGAAACCTTGAGATCGATCCAAGAAATTTAATGGATCAGAGCCATGCGATGTATTTAAGACATAAATACTATGATATTATAGAGGAATTTCCAAAACCTTTAATAGCTGCTGTAGATGGTTATGCTTTAGGTGGTGGATTTGAGCTAGTATTAGTATGTGATATTATCATCGCATCAAAACGTTCTACGTTTGGTTTTCCAGAAATAACACGAGGAATTGCTCCCTTCAATGGAGGAACACAGAGATTAATTAGAAGTTTAGGGAAAATAAGAACAAAATCAATGATCTTTTTCGGAGAACATTATTCAGCCGAAGTTATGTATAATTGGGGTTTAGTATCATTTTTGGTTGATAATGATAAATTTGAAGAGGTTGTCCATGAGAAGGCAGCTTGGTTAGGAAATGCTGCAACCAAAAGCTTATTTGTCATTAAAAAAGCTATAGACTATGGAACTCAAGCTCCGCTAAATCTGGGACTTCAATTTGAGCATTTGGGTTTTGCTGTTAATTCGCAATCAAAAGATGTAAACGAAGGAGTGACCGCATTCTTACAAAAAAGAAACCCTAAATTTACTGGCGAATAATAAAAAAAAATAATTATTTTTTTATTTAATTTCAAACCATTTTAACAAACTTACCTGTTTTTAATAATTCACAAGGTTTTAAATAAGGCTTTCCCAACTTCTCAGAATATTCGTCTAAAAGTTCAGATAATTCTTCATAGTGCTCAGTCGCATATTTCATTGGTCCTGGAAAGTTCATTCCCGCTAAAATCGCTTCATCTATAACTTTCCAACTATTGACAACACCTTCTTCTAAAATTCTACAACCTTCATTAGCATTAATGGCTGCAAACACTAAACTGTTTACTAATCCCGCTTTTTTAGAAAGATCAGGTTGTGGTCGACCTTTAGACCAATCATAGAATCCTTGACCTGTCTTTTTTCCTAATTTATTTTCATTATATTGCATCGTTATTACTTTTCCGGGTTTATAATCAGGGGAGAGTGTCTTGGCATAATATAATTGGCCATGGTACGCAATATCCCTTCCTGTAAAATCTGCCAATGTAAGTAATGACATTGGAGCGTTAGGACGGGATAAATCAGCATCTATTTGTTCCCATGGGATTCCTTTTTCATAAGCAAGATCAACTATATAGTTCGAATAAATACTACTTGGTGATAGAACTCGGTTAACAATAAATCCAGGACGAGATTTTAGAACACATGCTACATAACGTTCTCCTCTTAAACAAGGCAATGATTCTGATACCTTAACTCCAATTTCCATTACTTCATCGGAGCTTTTATCACCTTTTATTACTTCTATTAATCGCATTAAAGGAGCAGGATTAAAGAAGTGCATTCCAATGACATTTTGCGGTTTTTCACAATATTGAGCAATTTCAGTGATACTCATTGATGATGTATTCGAAGCAAAGATACAATGATCTGGAGAATTATCGATAACATCTTTACAAAGTTTTTGTTTAAGGTCTAATTTTTCAACCACGGCTTCTATAACTAAATCAGCATCTTTAGATGCTTCAATCAAATTTTTACTAACATTCAACCTTGACATTATTTCAGCTACTGAACCACCCTCTGGCAATTTCCCTTTAGATTCAAGCTTTTCGAAACCTGTTTTATTATAATCTAAGCCTTTTTTGATAATTTCATCATTTACATCAATCGCAACAATGTTATATCCGGCCATTAAGCATATTTGGGCAATTCCTTTACCCATATCCCCAAATCCAAGCATAACAATATTTCTTACTTTAGTCATAATACTTTTTTCAACTCAATTTAGTTTTGGTGGAGGGATTCTTACAATTCTCTCCTTTTCTACTAATGAAATTAATAAAATTTTAAATCTTATAAGTTTTTAAATTATTAACATAATTAACCTTAAAATTATAAAAGTGATTCGTATGAAAGAGGTTTGGTTAATTGATTATGCTCGTACTGCATTTTCTCGTTCAAGACCAACTCAACCGGAGAGCGATGTTTTTGGTGAGATCAGAGGAGACGAACTCCTTGCTGAATTACTAATGAAATTTTTTGATGGTAAATTAGCAGAAAAAGGAATAGAGAAAAAAGACATAGAGGAGGTATCAATAGGAGTTGCTTCGGGAGTATTGGAAAATTGGACCTATGGAGGGCGTGGTCCTCTGTTCTTAGCAGGATTTCCTTATGAAGTTCCGTCGTTTTTTATTGATAGACAGTGCGCTTCAGCAGGATCTGGGATGCATGTGGGAATTATGGAAATCATGACGGGAAATAGTACTTGCGTATTGACCACAGGGTTTGAACACATGACTCGCGTTCGCGGGATAGGGATAGATCGTAATTATTCAACAGAAGATAAGGGAAGTAAGTTTTATAGACCCGAATTAGATCTACAAACATCATTTAATATGCTGCAAACAGCCCAAAAATTATACGAAGAAGAAGTCCCTACATTTACCAAAGAAGATTTAGATAAATTTGGTGTAAGAAGTCATAATCTAGCAGTCAAAAGTCAGGAAAATGGGTATTTTAAAGGTGAAATCGTAGGAATTGAGGGTCATGCTCCTGGTAATGTTGAAGAGAAATTGTTAATCGATAGAGATATGAATCCCCGAAAATCAACTTTAGAGACAGTATCTAAACTGCGACGGTTGGCTCAACCTTTTTTCTTAGAGAAAAATGGGGGAAAAGAAGGGTATATAAAGAGAGAGGGCACAGAAGAAGGCGTTATTACAGCGGGTAATTCATCTCCTCTCAATGCAGGTGCTACAGCAGCAGTTCTTATGGAAGCAGAAGAAGCTAAGAAAAGAGAAATTGAGCCTTTGGCTAAAATTGTTTCAATGGGCTGGGCTGGTGTCGATCCTACAGTAATGGGGAGGGGTCCAGTCCCTGCTACTCAAAAAGCGTTAAAACAGGCAAATCTCACTGTAGAGGATATCGATTACTGGGAAATTAACGAAGCATTTTGCATCGTCGCGTTAAATTGTATGAATACATTCAATATCCCTGAAAAAAAAGTAAATATTATGGGAGGATCTACTGCTATAGGACACCCATTAGGTGCTACAATGATACGATTAACAGGTACTCTAGCAAGAATTTTAAAAGAAAAGAAGGCAAAATATGGCATTGCTAACGCGTGTGTTGGAGGTGGGCAGGGGGTTGCTACGATTATCGAAAATCTCGATATATAATTTATGTCTTAATTTTATTTTTTTTAATTTACATCGAATGCGATTCTCGCGCTATAATTTCATCCTGTAATTCTTTTCCAATAGCATTGAAATAAGCGTTATAACCAGTAATTCGAACTAAGAGATTAGTATAGTTTTCTGGATGTTGCTGGGCATCTTTTAACATTTCAACATCAAGCATATTTACTTGTAAGCAAGTCCCTCCGTTCTCAATGTATCCTCTTAAATATGATTTAAATTTTTCTTTATGTTCAGGATTCTTAAGAATAGTTGGATTGAATGTAATCGTATGGCTTGCTCCGTTAGGTAAATAATTAATATAATCACCATCTTCTGTTTTTCCCCCTAAAGCTATACCTACAGAATTAGTTACAGCCGTAGGACCTTTTAAATCTGCTCCATTTGAAGGACAAATTGCGTTAGAAAGAAAAGTTCCCATTTTTCGACCATCTGGAGTAGCTATTGTCAAGCTTGCGTCAGCTCCAGCCCAATAATTCCATGAAAGCATACCAGGTCGAAATTGAAAATCTGTAGGAGTTTTGTACTTCCAGGTTTCATCAGCCCACACTTTCATTACCTTTTGAGCTAACTTATCAGCGTCATCGACATCGTTTCCATACTTAGGGGCTCGATTTTTTAAGAATGTTTGAACCACAGCGTATTCATCTCCCTCAAAATCGTTAATCAAGGCATCTTTAATTTGAGATATAGAGTATTTCTTATCGTCGTAAACAAATTTTTTAATCGATAATAAAGAGTCGACGGTAGTAGCAAAACCAACGCCCTCAACTGTTATAAATCTTAACTCAGGACCGCCACATCTAATGTCTAATCCTTTTTCGATACATCCTTGAACTAATGTCGATAAATATGGAGTGGGTAAATATTCGGCTCTAAGAGATTCAGTTAAATTGTATATCTCTATGGTATATTTAATGAGAAATTCTACTTGGCTTTTCCACGCATTCCAAAATTCTTCCCAAGTTTTAAAATTTTCAGAATTACCAGTTTTCGGGCCAACTTGCTCGCCCTTCTTTGTAGCAACATCATTACTGGGCATATTCTTTCCGTTCCAAAGTGTCAATTCAATGCTTTTTGTTAGGTTTGGATTACAATTCACGGTACCAGATCTATCGTTTCCTTGCATTGTATTTTCTAAGCAACCAACGCAAGCATAATCCCAAGCTTCTTCTGGAGATATGCCCTCCGCAATCATACCTGCGATACTTCTCTCGTCGAAATTTATGAGAAATGGGGCTCCTTGCGATCGAGAAACCATATCTACTATGAAATTTAACAGTTTCTCAGGAGAATTTCTATGTAATCTAACATTTGGCTTTGGCTCTAAGATAGGAGACCATTCATCAATGACTTCCAGAATAGTATAAGTCAATTCGTTAGTCAAATCTTCACCATTACGTCCACATCCACTAAGGGTCATCAATTGACCGAATGCTGCAGTAATTCCTTGTTTTCCTAATTTGATTTGAGCATCGTACGCGGTATTACAATGAAACCAGAAGCTACCTAAGATATCCTTTGCAAATTCTTTTGATATATTTTTTTCATCAATCACATCTTTTTTATATAAATCCCAGAGGTGTTGATCAGTCCTACCAAAGGATATACCAGGACCAGGGTAAGATTCTTCTGCCATAATAAGCATGTGAGTTATCCAAATCGCTTGTATTCCTTGCCAAAATGTCTCGGCAGGCTCCCAAGGAACTCTTTCAAGGTTTTTAGCCATTTGTTCTAGTTCTTCTATTCTTTCAGACGATGTTGCGTTTTCCTTAAGTCTTCTACATTCATCAGCATATTTTTGAGCGAATTTTCTTGGTATCTCCGAAGCTTCTAACATTGCTCTTAATTCTTGACCTTTAGAACCTTTTTTTTCTCGCTCTGATAATTGTTCATATTGAGTTTTTATTTTTTCATGTATAAACTTGAAACCTTTTTTGATTATGGTTTCGTGATCTGGGATAAGATGTCCTGGCGTTGCTCCTGTATTTCCAAACCCTGATTTATGAAATTTGTAAAACTTATGCCTAATACTCAAATTTTCCTTCCAATATTTTTTAGTCTCATTTTCTGTTAAACTATCGCTCAATTGAGTGTTAAATCTGCCACCAGCAATTAAATCGTTCTCAGATATGATCTCGTGAGGTACATAATCAAGCATGACCGTCTCAAAAAATTTTATTTTACGTTCTGGTAAAGATAAATCCCAGAAACCATCAGGCAGTGATACTGGAATAGCTATAGATCTTAAACATCCCTCAAAAACTCCTTTGCCTTTATTTCCTATGTAAAAGTAAATCTCAGGAGTGATATAATAATCCGATTCGCACCAAATTATATCCCAATCTGTCCCAGTAGTGAAAGGCAAGTATTCGTTGTTCCACTCGCGTTCCACTCCTTTGAAGTAATAATCCCTTAACCATTTAGATCTTTTGGATAAATGGTGAGATTTAGCGATATTATATTTTGGTTCTTCTTTCTTTATTTCTGTTCTATGATCTAAGTCGCTCATTTATAATGGTCCCCCATAGGTTGAATTTAATATTAAGAATGTAGAAAATGTAGTTGTTTTAATTTAAAATATTTAATTAAGTGTAATTTTGAATCAATAATAAATATTCAAATTATTTCATATAATAATTGCCTTTAATTGTTTCTAATCAATTTGAATTAAACTTATATCTATATAAAATGATATTTAATTTAGAAACCATTTAGTATTATTATAATCATAGTATTATCATAAAGAGAGAAACATAAGGTTTTATCTAATGGAATTACAGGAATTTAAATGTGAAGTTCTAATAATAGGAGCTGGACCAGCAGGATTAAGTGCTGCAGTTTATTGCGGTAGAGCAAATAGAAACACAATTGTATTAGAAGGAAAGGAACCTTCCGCGCTAACAAAGTCGCAAGAAATTCAAAATTGGCTAGGAGAAATAGATGCGACTGGATTAGGTCTTTTGGAAAAGTTTAAAGCCCACGCCGAAAGCTATGAAAGTGTTAGGATAATAAATGGAGATGTTATCGCATTAATGTTAGGGATGGGAATGAACATGATTTCTACGAGAACAGCCAACATAACAGCCGATGTTGTTATTATAGCTACAGGAACGGGGAAGAGGAAAGAAGTGATTAAAGGAGAAAGTTCTTTACTAGGTTACGGGGTGTCCTATTGTGCGCTATGTGATGGTCCATTATATAAAGAAAGAAAAGTTTTTCTCTATGGGTCGGATAAAGAAGTATTGGAAGACGCGTTAGCTCTTGACCAAATGGGATGCATCACATATGTTATAACTAATGTGGGGGTTGAAGACCTGCCTGAAGAAGTTGCTTTAGTAAAAGAAAAAGGAATAGAAATCATTGATTATACAGAAATCATTGAAGCTGTTCCGGATTCTGACGGCATAATACGTAAAATTGTATGCAAGTCTACTAAAAATGATACTGTTGAAAGTGAGGATTTCATAGAATATGAACTGGATTGTCTCTTCATTTTATCGCACATCCCCTCTAATTCCATTTTTAAAAGAGGCGGAGTTGAATTAGACGAAAATGGTAATGTTGCAATTGATGAAAACCAACATACGAATATTCAGGGAGTATTTGCTGCAGGAGATGTTACGGGAGGCCTTTTTCAAGTCGTCTTTGCTGCTGCAGAGGGAGCAAGAGCTGGAATTAACGCTAATAAATACCTTCGCCAAAAAAAGAAGGATTGATAAATTCTAATTATTTGATATTTTCAATTTATTCTAAATGTCATCTAGGTATTACAGCATATTATGTAATATCACGATGTTATATTTTTATTATGGTAGAATACAAGGTTTCGGATTTCATCGACGATTTTTTAATTTCGAAGGAAGTAGAAGAAGGATGTGCACCATCAACTATAAAAGCATATCGATATGATCTTGAGAAATTTATTAGTCTTGTTGGTGATTTGAACCTTGAGTCGCCAATGCTTAGACAACGGATTAGGCTCTTTTTAAAACAACTTAAAGATTTAAATTATACAAAAAAAGGGATCAGCAGAAAAATCGCCACTTTGAGGTCTTACTTTAAGTTTTTAACTTTAAATGAATTTATATCTAAAAATCCAATGGCAACGATAAAATCTCCTAAAATTAAGATAGAGGAGAGCTTACCAAAATTCCTTAATGTTGCGGATATTGAGGTAATTTTTAACAAGTTGAAGGATAAAAAGCTATTTAACTCCAGGAAGAGCCAGAGATATTATTTAATTGTAAGATTACTTTATTCTACGATGGCTCGTGTTAGTGAGTTGTGCGACATCCAAATCAAAGATATTGATTTTAACAAAGGCTACATAAGATTAAAAGGGAAAGGTAGTAAAGAGAGGATTGTTCCTGTGGATTATAACACATTAAATCTTTTCAACGAGTATCTAGAAAATCGAATATCTTACAACACCGAAGATTATCTTTTAGTCAATACTCGATACCAAAAATTAAATCCCAGAGTAGTCCAAGTAGATATTAAAACGATTAAAGAGAAGTGCGGTTTCCCAGATTCAAAAATAATAACTCCTCATGTCTTCAGGCATACGGGTGCTACTCACCTAAGGCGTTCCGGAATGGATATTAGTGAATTACAAGACATACTGGGGCACAGCTCTCCAAATACAACAAGAATCTATGCAAAGAACGATATCACTCAACTAAGGCAGTCTTATTCGAAAATGCATCCTTTAAACAATAGCGATTTAAATCTATAACTACAAGTTTAAAATTAATTACTTATATATCATTATAGGGGATATTTCTAATAATCCTCTAGGAAAAAGTCAAAAGTATAAGAAAGTTTAAACTTAATTTGTTCTATAATTACTTATATATCACGAAAATTATAAATAAAAGTCGGCTAATCATGGACGAGGAAGAATTTAGAAAGCAATTCATGACAAAATCGGTATTCAATCAAGCTAATTCGCTTGACATGAGTTATGTTCCCGAAAAATTATATTGTCGTGACGAAGCTATTAGGAACCTTATTCTTAACTTTAGACGGATTCTTGAAGAAGAAGAACAACCGTCCGTGAATTGTTTAATTTTAGGTAAGGGTGGAGTTGGAAAAACGTGTACCGCAAGATATTTTGGTAGAAACTTTAAAACAATAGCGTTAGAAAAAGATACAAATGTTTTTATTGAATATTACAACTGCATAAATTTCCGCTCCAAAAGTAAAATAATTCGCGAATTGTTAGCAAAGTATACTCATGGTAGTGGTAGAGGATTCTCGGACGACGAAGCACTAAAGCTTATTTTAAAACAATTAATCCGAGAAAAAGGATATATGTTACTAATAATCGATGAAGTACATTTATTAAGATCTGACGAAATTTTAGCATTTTTAGATATTGCTGAAACCTATGGACATCAAAACGCGAAACTCTCGATAATTTTAATCTCCAGAAATAAGGATTGGATGACAATAGAAACTGAAAGGATTTTAAGTAGATTAAACGAGAAAATTAGGCTCAAACCTTATAATTACGACGAAGCGAAAAAAATCTTAGAATACCGAAGTGATCTTGCATTTAAAGAGTACGTTGTTGATGATGATATTTTGAGTATGATTAGTCAGATAGTTAAAGATCACGAAAACATGCGTCACGGAATAGAGATCTTAAGAAAAAGTGGATTATATGCCGATAGGGAAAAT
>DATKTW010000102.1:0-13279 GCA_035530895.1 Candidatus Nanopelagicaceae bacterium | reverse complement strand
CTATTAACAAAAAATACTTAATTCTTTAAATATAAAAATATTCACAATAGAATGAAATTTAAATGGTGATATAATGTTATTTTCCCAAAATGAACTTGATAATGTTAAGAGAGAAATGACAAAATTAAAAGGTAATGTGGTGTTGAAATTGTTTACCGATTTTAAGACTCAAGAAGACGGCTCAAGAATTAGGGCGTGCATGGCATGTGAGGGTGCTTATAATTTGTTAAAAACGCTTGAGGAACTATCAAACGGGATGTTGGGTGTC
Organism: Candidatus Nanopelagicaceae bacterium; assembly: GCA_035530895.1. GTDB lineage: Archaea > Asgardarchaeota > Lokiarchaeia > Sigyniarchaeales > SOKP01 > SOKP01. The sequence goes on along the minus strand of DATKTW010000102.1, from coordinate 13,011 downwards.
GAAGAGATATCTATTGAAGAAAATCAAGAAGAAGCAAAAAAATACAAAGTTACCAGAATTCCGGCGATTTTATTCGTTAATGATGATGGTAAGGAAATTATCCGATACTCAGCACACCCCACCGGTTCTGAATTTGTACCCTTTCTAAATTCAATTCAATATTTTTCGGGCATAAGACCTTATTATGCTGATCAAATCCTTACTCATCTCAAAAAAATCGATAAATCAGAGATGAAGATTTTCATAACCCCAACTTGTCCTTATTGTCCTGCGACCGTTCCAGTTTTAACATTATTTGCTATAGTTTCTAAAGGGAAGATTACAGCAGAAGTTATCGATGTTAGTTTAAATCCTGACATCGCAACAAAGTATGACGTTCAAGGTGTTCCACTCACTGTTGTAAACGAGAGTGAAAGAATTGTTGGGATGTTTACTCCACAAGATTTGTTAGATAAATTAACAAAAGGTCAAAGAGATTTTGGAGGAATGTATGCATAATCTAAATACTAAGAGGTGTTTTAAATATGTCTCAAGATGATAAATATAAGGAAATTATTAGAAAAGAGATGGCAAAACTCACTAAACCTGTAAGACTAAAGGTTTTCACATCGCAAAGAACAGAAGCAGATGGCGGTAAAATAAAAGCTTGCATGGATTGTGGACAATTTATGGCACTTTTAAGGATCTATGAAGAAAACTCGAATGGTATGTTAACGATAGAAGAACTATCAATAGATAATAATCCCGAATTCGTAAAGCGTTATGACATTCAGCGGGTACCAACCATTTTATTTATTAATGACGACGGAAGAGAATTAATACGCTATTTAGCAGCTCCACGAGGTGGTGAAATCCAACCATTTGTCCAATCATTGTTTACATTTGCGGGAGCGCCGAATTATTACAAAGCAACAATAAAACAAAATCTTGAGCGAATTCAACCATCAACTATCAAAGTAATGATAACAGAGACGTGTCCATATTGTCCTAGTGTTGTATCTACGGTCTCTCAGTTTGCACTTGCATCTGAAGGGAAGATTAGAACCGTAATCGTTGATATTATGGCGAATCCTGATATTGGACAATATTAAGATGCTTCGGGAGTGCCTTATACTATTATAAACGATAAGAAAACTTTAGTTGGTATGGTTGGGGCGAACGAAATACTACGAGCGCTTATCGGAGGAAACATAAAATTACAATACTAATTTAAATTACATTTAGAAATCAATACCTTACAATTAATTATTAAATATTACATAAAAGGAGGATTTAAGAATGTTTAATATTGATATGGAAGACATTGATCCAGAAAAGAGGTACGATCTTATTGTTTTAGGCGGTGGACCAACTGCGATAGGTTGCGCAATCTATGCCGCTCGATTTGCATTGGATGTATTAGTCATAGGGAAAATTTTCGGAGGTTTGATTGCCACAACTCATCTTGTAGAAAATTATCCAGCAATCACCTCTACAAGCGGTCAAGGTTTAATGGAAATGTTTAAAGAACACATGAATTCCTTACGTATTCCTTACATAACAGACGAAATTAGGAGCATAGAACAAGCAAGTGACCACTTTATTCTGTACTCATTTTTTCAAAAATTTAAAGCAAAAAGTGTGGTAATCGCTACCGGATCTGAAAGGAAGAAGTTAGGAATCCCGGGTGAACTGGAATTTGCTGGAAGGGGTGTTTCTTATTGCGCCACATGTGACGGTCCATTTTACAAAGATAAAACAGTATGCGTAATTGGCGGAAGTGATTCTGCTACAAAAGAAGCTTTATTCTTATCTCAAAATGTAAAAAAGGTTTATATAATATATCGGGGAGAGGAAATACGTGCCGAACCCATAAATAAGAAAAGAGTAGAGGAAAATCAAAAAATTGAAATCATATATAAAACCAATGTCACAGAAATTAAAGGAGATAATACTGTTAAATCAGTGATTTTCGATAATGGCAAAGAATTTGAAATAGATGGTGTTTTTATCGAAGTAGGGTCTACACCTAACTCAGATCTTGCAAAACATTTAGGCATAAGAACGAATGAAAAGGACGAAATTATTATCAATAGAAAGTCGGAAACAAATATAGCGGGTGTATTCGCAGCTGGCGATGTCGCAGACGCACCATTTAAGCAGGCGATTACAGGAGTATCAGAAGGCGTTATAGCGGCATATTCAGCCTTCGATTTTATTAAAGAAATGAATATTGAATATTAACTTAGTCAGGATTCATTTAATTGATAGTTTTTAAAATAATGTGAAAAAAGGCTAATAAATATAAAATAAAGAATTTTAAATTTTATTAAAAGAAGCAAATTATTGGTAAAAAAAATATGGAAGAAGAAACTCCAATTCCTCAAATTATAAGAATGGATCAAGTTTTTGCTGTCGGAGGGACGTTCGAAGATCCATCAGAATTTACTCAAAAGGTTAATAAAAACCTAATGATCTTAAAACAAAGCGATAAGAATTTTAAAGTAAAAGATATTAAATTTAGTGCGTTTTCTGATCCCCGCTATTCTAACGCAGGACCTATTCTACTGGCGTTTATTATCGCGGAAGTTGATGTAGACATCACTCCAGAACCGGATGTTCATGGCAAGAAACGAAAAAAGAAAAAGAAAAAGAGTAAATGAACTTCTCTTTCCATTAAAATTTATCCTTACTTAAAAGTCTGCTAATGGAATATTACCATTGTAATATATCGTTTTCCCATCAAAACTGAGTTGTACTACATAGATTCTTATGTTTTTCTTTCTCGCCTCAGATAATCTCTTTGAAAATTTAGGATCAGTTTCAAAATTCGGTTTAAATCTAGAGGCTTTACGAAATACCAGAAATAGAATCATACCATTGTTGTCAATAATTTCCTGTACGTGTCTCGTTCCACGCTCAGTAGGTGCGTCGGGAAATAAAGCTATATCCTCTTTTACGAGAGTAACTCCTTTTACTTCTAAAGGAACGCCATCTAACACAAAATCTATCCTACTTTTACCAATCTGAACTTCTTTTCTTATTTCTGATGCTTTTGCAATTTTATGTAGATATGGAAAAACTCTCAAAGCGATTTCAGAATGAATTGCCGTATCAATTACAATCCATTCCCCTCCTTTTTTTACAGCTTTAACATAATAATCTAGTTTTCCACGAGAATCAGTGAATAAAACTTCACTTCCCTTAGTTAGCAACTCTTTTAACCGTCCAGGATCATGAATATGAGCGGATTTTACTTTATGATTATATTTAATTTCACTTACAAATCGATTAGGACGAGTTAAAAAAACTCCTTTTTTGAGATTTGGGATTTCAAAAAGAGGTATTTTGTTGTTATGCATTCCAAAACTACTCAAAATGGGATATATTTAATTAAAGCTATTTTAATTTGATTTAAATAAATTCCATTATATAATATAAACTATAGAGATAAAAGGAGTTGAGTTTTTAACTAAAATAATGAGCGATGCACCCGAACAAACCAATATCGTTAATTACAAGTTTCACCATATCGATGTAAATAAATGCAAGATATGTGAAGGCTTTTTTTGTGAAGATGCGTGTTTCAGAGGAATTTATAAAGTTATAAATAAAGAATCTGAACCTAGGTGCATTGTTGTAGAAGATCGAGAAGATCATTGCGTAAAATGTCATATTTGTACAACTGCGTGCAAGTTGAGGGCTTTAACCATTGATTGAGATTAAGTAGGTAAGTTCTTGTCTAAATACATCTTAGCCCATTAATCTAATACGCATTTTAATCTTGTACAATTTTTTCAAAATTTATAAAATATAAGTATATTTTTAATGTGAAAAGTCATTATCTAGATAAAAGAACTAAAATTTTAATTGATTAATGGATATGATTTCAGATAAACTAAAGCTCGATGATATCGATCGCCGTATCATTACATTAGTACAAGACGATCCGAACCTAACTCATACTCAAATTGCGGAAAAAATTAATAGATCTCAGCCAACTGTTGGGATGAGAATAAAGAAGCTTGAAAAAGAAGGAATACTACAATTCCAACCAGGTATTAATTTTAAGAAGGTAGATTTATTTTTAGCGACTGTGGAAATGAACACAAAACACCCAAATGAGATTCTTGATATGGCGAGGTTTTGTCCATTCATGTTGAACGCATTTAGATTAAGTGGGGCCCATAATATTTGCATTTTGCTCGCGAGTTCTAAAATTGACAAACTGGATAACATAGTAAATTACCACTTTAGAAGTGATCCTGAAGTTACTTCAGTCTCGATGAACATGGTGACTGAAATCGCAAAAGACTTTATATTACCCATAGATTTCAAAAGCGAAGAACATAATCCTACTTTAGAAGAAGGCTGTGGGGAGAAATGTAGATACAAAATGGCTGAACTTAAAGGATTAACTCATAAATTAGAGTAAAAACTTCCTTTTTCTATTCTTCTTCCTCTTCTTGAGCAGATTCAAATTTATACTTAGGTAGATTTACGTTCAAACTACAATCAGGACCACAAACATTTGAAAGAAAATCAAATTTTTCTATTTGAAAATCGATAGGAATTACAAAATCATGAACAGAGTCTATTAGAATATTAGTCTTTACATTAATTACATTCGGATCTTTTCTAAAACATAAATCTACTAATTTCTCAATTGTTTGAAGATCTGAAGCAGCAACAAAGCACAAAAGATTAAATTCCCCAGAAATCTTGAATGCGTGGTTAATGAAAGGACACTTTTCTATTTTTCTAACTACTTCTTCTACATCTTTAGTTGACACGAAAACAATCGCAACTTTAATATCAACTTTTTTTACATTAAACCCAACCTGTTTTGTGAGTAAATGTTTTCTTTCTAATTTAATGATTCTTGCCCCTACTGCCGGTTGAGACTTCTCGATTTCTCTAGCTATGTCACTGTGGGTTACGGATGGATTTTTTTCTAACATCTCAATGATCTTATAATCGTCATCATCAATGCCTAAAATTTCCTTAAAGGTTTTTTTAATCATCATTTCGCGCCTAAAATTTAATCTTTTTTATTATTATTTTTATATGCACATTACCAAATAGTTCATAACTAAATGATAATATAAATTTATATTTAATAGTTTTAAAATTTTATAATGTTATAATTACAAAAAATAAGAAACAAATCCAATTTATTTTTTAAATATAAAAAACGGGTTCCGTTCTATATATTTTTAATAAGATGGATTTGCATGAGGTTTTTTTCTTATTAAATTATACTTGTGAAGATATTTATAATAAAGATTACAAGTGTAAATCCAACGAATCCAATGAGAAAATATAATGGATTTCCTTTTTCTTTTTCGGGTAGAACTTCCCTTACAATAGTATACAGAATAACTCCCGATATAAAAGAATAAAAAATATAGAATAACTCAGTGTATTCAAAACTTATTAAATCTAAAAATAATCCAAATAAAACTCCTAAAAAATTTGAAAGAGCTAGAACATATTTTCTGGTCAAATTATCTTCAATATCGTATGTTTCATAGATTTCCAGTTCAGTAAATACGATATGGCTTTCTGATCTGTTTGTTATAACTGCTCTAAACCAGGCGAAAAGGAAAAATAATATCCCTCCAATTAAATCAATAGTTAATAACCCTACTACAATAATCCCTACGAGAAGATGATATGAAAAATTAGTGAAAAAACGAAGATTGCTTAAATCTTCGTTGATGTGTGTTTGAATCTTAGCCTTATAGCGGTTTATTTTCTCTTTGAACTCTCCACCTTTTTTTTTTAAATCTGCAATTGTTTGGGCTAAATCCTTAAGAGCTATATCGTCTAAATCCTCTTTTTCTAATTCTTTAGTTAATATATTTTCGATATTTTCTTCAACACTTTCCAAAATTTTTTCTTTTTCGATTAATTTACGCATTCTCACTTGCGATTTAGACTCTACCTTTTGTAAAATTAATTTTTCAGAAATGTGTACAAATACAAAACCAATTAGCACAAATAGATACTCAAAAATTGTGAGTTCAAATGGGAATACGGGTATATTTTCAGCTATTTCTGGAAGGAGAACTAAGAAGAAATAAGAGATAGAGATACCTGCAATTAAGAAAATATTGATTTTAGGATGTGTACGTTGATAAAAATCGATTATGAAAAAAAGAGCACCAAATATTAATGAAACGACAGTTATTAAAGTAAAACTAATTGACATTAAATGTTTTAATACGATTTTTATTTAAAAGGTTTTTAGTATTAAATCTGGGTTAATAATACATTCTGAACGAATCAAAGAATTAAGATCATAAATATTTAAGGTATTTTTACTTGAATTTTATAAGGATAATGTTAATAATTACTACGAATTCTTTCAGAGGTGAGTCCTAATTCAATTCTTCATTGTCACTTCAAAAGAAGACAAGGCTTCCATGAATATAAGAGAAAATTTGTTAAATTCTAACTCCTATTCCTTTAGAGAGGCTAATGCAAGATGGGATGAGAATCCGGTATTTTATTTAAAAAAAGTAATATCTCAGAGTAATCTGAATAATCTTCTTAATACCAACCAAATTTATTTAGGTTTAACAGAAAAACCATTGATTTTCTTGGAAAATTTAAATTTTGATAAATCTAAAATCAAACCGGATCTCCTATTATTTGCAAGCAGGCATACATCAAAAACAGCGCGACCCGCATTTTTGGTTCACACAACCGGGAACTGGGGTAGAAATAATGATTTTGGAGGAATACCTCAAATGTTATCAAAAACGAGTGCTTTAATTCATAAAGCCAACTTTGAATCTTTAAGAGAACAAATAGTAATAGAAAATTTTACCGGTTTCTCCTTAGATATTGAAGTAACTCATCATGGACCAACGAATTTAGAAATACCTTTGATCTTTATAGAATTAGGTAGTAGTAAACAAGAATGGGTAATTAAAGAAGCAGGTCAACTCGTAGCGAATGCTATTGTTAATTCTGTTTTTAAATATCTGATTTTTAAAAAGGAGAAAAATCAAAAAGTTGGTTTAGGATTTGGTGGTACTCACTATGCTCCTAATTTAAATAGGTTAATCACTAATAATGACATCGCACTTTCATTTATCTGTCCAAAGTATTACATCCAAGAATTGAACGAGAACCTAATTAAAATGATGATCAACAACACATTAGAAGAAATTGATTACTTCATAGTAGATTGGAAGGGTACTAATTCTGAAGACAAAAAACACTTGATTCCTTTATTTGAAAAGTTTGACATGCCAGTTAGGAAAACAAGGAGTTTTTCAACAATTTAAGCAGGATTAATATTCACAGCGGAAAAATACTACTCTTCTTTTAATTTCTCGTAATACTTGACTAGATTTTTAAAGACAAAGTGGCAAGCAGTATACCCTTGTGTAGCTGCTTTAAGCAATACTTTATTTAAGAATTCTGGGTGTTTACAATCGCCATCCACTGTAACATTTAATTCTCTTATATTATAATAGCTACGATAAAACAAAGTTGGCCAATCTACTAATGGTCGTATAGTTTGATTGTAAGTTGCTTTACCTTTTTCCGTCAATTCTAATTCCTGATGTAAGCTGTAATACATAATTTTGCCTGCCTTTTTTTTTTTAAGAAAACCATCAGCAATTATCTCGTCCAATTTTTTTTTTAATTCTGGGAGTTTAAGTTCTATTTTGATTTTTTTTAAGTTCTCGTTAATATCTTTGGCGCTCTGTTTTTTAAATTTAATTAGTAAGTAATTTCTTGCTAGTATATTATATTTTAATGGTACAGTTTCATGATCGAGTTGATTATACTGAATTAAATTTCCCAAAATTTCTTTAGCTACTAAATATTTGAGTTTAGTTTGATCTTCTCTAATAAAATTCTGTGTAAAGATTTCTGAATCCTTAAAGTACGAATGAAAAAGAGTTGATAGAATAGATTTAATAGAATAAAACCCATCCTCAAATGATAGTTTTATAGTGTTAAGAACTTTAATTCTATAATCTATATCAGTTAGAAATTTTTCCTTTTCTGCTCGAATGAAGCGAACTAAATGAGGTTGTTCAGTTAACGATGCGAAATTTTCATCCCATTCCTTTTTGAAACGATAGGATTGTGTTTTTGCAATAGTAAAAAGTTTATACACAACAACAAATAATTTGTTTAAAAACTCTTCTGAAGTTACATTAGTCATCCAAGAATCCCTTAACTTTCTAGCTACTACAATTTAAAATTAATAAATATTAAACACTAAAAATTATTAAAGTTTCATTTAAGATAAGTAATACATTAATAAATTTCAGAAAAACTCAAAAATAAAATTGATACAAAGTATGAAAATAGAGCATATTGCAGTGGGCTCAAATAGTGAAGAAAAGGCTGATGAATTTTTTATTAATCTTTTAGAACTGAAAAAATTGAGGGATTTTGCTGTACCAGATGACCTTATGGAAGAATTTTTTGGAGTTAGGAAAGAACAAAGAATAGTTAGGTATGGAAATGATGAAGTGAGCATTGAAGTTTTTATAACGGACGATAAAAATCAAGCACTTGATAGATTTACTCATACTTGCTTAATCATTGAAGATCGAATTAAATTAATTGAGAGAGCGAAAAAATTAAATTTTGAAGTGATTCAAGTAACTAGAAAAGATAGTGATAGCTTCTACTTATTTTTAAAAGATTTTTATGGGAATTTATTTGAAATTAAATAGAGTAATATTTTTTAGAGTGGATTTTTATTAGAACATGAAGCTTTATAATATGTCCTCGAGTAAATAACGAGAATAGTTTAAATGCCCAAATCTTATAAGTTAAAATTGGTTTTAGGAGGATCATTTAACTCGGGTAAAAATACCGTTATTGATAATAATGGAAATAACGGAAGCCCGATTGGGGTTTCGTTTAAATCTGTGGAATGTCAAGTTAATGAGGAAGATAACTATAAGTTTATTATTTGGGATTTGAAAGATAGCAAAAGATTTAGGTTTCTTTTTCCTGTATTCTGTCGAGGTGCCTGTGCAGGATTGTTATGCTTTAACATATCTAATAAAGAAACTTTCTCCGACTTAAATAGGTGGATAACTCTTTTTAAGGAGAATGTGAATGATATTCCAATTATTTTGATTGGGATCAAAGCCAATTTAGCAAATAGGGAAGTATCAGAAGATGCGATTAATAACTTGATAGCTGAGGAAGACCTCATATATATCGAACACACCTCGCTATTAAGTCTAGAAGAAAATTTAGAGGAAATATTTAAGAAATTAATTATAACACTACATCCAGGACACACTTTATCTCACTTTCGTTTAACTATTAATAAAGAAGACGAGCAATTGATAAGGTTAAAAAATTTCTTTGATCGATGCCCCATTTGCAAAAAGAGAATTCATAACAATGTTGGATTAAAAAATATATATAAAAATATTTTGGATCCCGAAGCATTGAAATTTAAAGAGAGCCTAATCAGATTAGTTAATAATATTGAGGAAATAAGAGTTGATTACTCCAATAAAATTAGTCTTGGAATTCCTTGTTGCGAGTGTTATAAAAAGATTTTCGATTAAATGATAATATACTTTCTAAATCTTAATAATACCTGACGCATTTATGATATCCTTATGATCAAACGCTAGTTTTAAAGATGAAATATCTGTTAATTTTACAATTTTTAAAGACTGAGCATCGTCTTTGGCCATTGGCTTCTCTGAATTTGTTAATGGTTCACATAAATAAGCTACTGATATGGTATGTCCTCTAGGATCTCTATTGGGCGCTGAAAAAACACCAATCAGTTTTTTAATTTTTACCTTAATATTTGTTTCTTCATAAGCTTCTCTAATACACGCGTCCTCGACGCTCTCTCCAACATCAACAAATCCTCCAGGTAAAGCGAACTCTCCTTTAAAGGGGGGATTTTTCCTCCGAATTAGCACTATCGAAGTTTTTTTGAATCTTATAACCGCATCAACAGCCACTATTGGAGTTATAGGTCTTGCCATTTTTAATCATCCCATACATCAGAGCTTAATAGATGCTCTATTCGCGTTCTTCGTGGTCTAACAAATGTAGTACGACTTAATTTTCGTTCCAGTAGTAGATGTTTTTCGAGATTTCTTGAATTAACCATATAGACTTCGATATCACCCTCATTTAAAATAATGTGATTGAAGCTAGGACTATCGTCTGCTCTCACTTTATTAGAAGCAGATGTGCCACAGTAGAGGAATGTTGTTGGTCCGATTACATAAGCATGTGGAACGTGTCTATGTCCCATTAAAACCAAATCTAGTTCGAATAGTTGGGTAAACTCGAGAATTTCTCCCGCATCTCTCACGGTTGTGAATTTTTGCCCTGAAAGAGGTACAGGTATTAAGTGATGATGAAGTGCCATTATCCTATTTTCTAAGTTTTTAGTGAAGCTCCTGCCGAGGTAGTCTAGCTGTTCGTCCCCAATCATTCCTTCGCTCATGTCATCCCTCGCTGAGCAGACTCCAACAATTATAGTGTCCAATTCATCCATTACTAATCTGGAGCGTCGAGGCCCAATTATTTTCTCGAAGTAAATTATACCTGAATTTTTCGCGTCGTGGTTACCTGGCACTACTAAAAATTTGGTGATACTCCTTATTCTCTGAATATAAGGAAGAATCGCTTGAAATTGAGTAACTCTCCCTTTATGAACTAAATCCCCAGTACACACTACCACATCTGGCTTTTCGTCCCTGATAAAACTTATAATATTTTCAAGATAATCACTAACAAACTCGTTACCATAATGTAAGTCAGAAATATGGACAATTTCAACCAAAATCTCTCATCTCCATCTCTTAACAAACTATTATATATATAAGGTGTTTTAATGTATATAAAATTTTAACAATATTAATGAATTTAATTAAATTCTAAGAAAACCAATCTAATAAATTCTAAATAAAAAATCTTAAATTAAAAAATTAAGTTATTAAGGTAATTTTCTACCTTTTTTTTAAAAACATATTTGCTCATTAAAAACATGTTGCTCTTTTCTAGATTGAGACACTTCATCTAAAAACAGTTTATCTTTACAATCTACGCATATATTTTTAACTTTTAGCCATCTAATTTGGCCACATTCAGGACATATAAATTCTTGATATACTAACTTCATATTAAATTTCACTATTCAATTCTGTTATATCTTAAGATTTTAACTATATCTGAATTAATCTGATCCAGAATATTATCAATTGATTTTTCAAAAGGTGTTTCCGTATAATTCCTCTTGAGTTCTGGATAATTTTCTACCTTTTCGTTCATTTCATCTAAGATTTCTTCATACATAGTTCATTTAATTTCTTCGTTTTTTCTTATATAATAAGAGATTTCGTTCTTATTTAAGCAATTTCGACATAATATATAGATTCTATATAGTTCAGAAATATATCCTAAGCTTAAAAAAAGCAGATTTTGTAAAGAAATTTTATAAATATATATTCGGATACTAATTACTTGATAAAATCTTTCTTACAAAATTTAATAATTCTTCAACTTCTAAATCCTTGTCTCCGATAAAAACTTGACCATAATCTTTCTTACCGCCGCCCTTGCCACCGTATTTTGAAGCGATTTTTTTAACAAGACTACCCATGTTGAAATCAGATTTTTTCAAAAGTTCTTTACCAACCATTCCAATAACTGTTATTCCCTTCTCATCTTTGTTTATAATAATTGTGCTTAATTCCTCAGACATATGGAGAATTTTCACGCTAAGATTTTTCATATCTTTTAAGGAAAGATTATCGAAGGTTTTAAGAATCATTTTTGTGTCCATCAAAGGAATTGCTGATTCAATAAGAAGCTCAATGGATTCTTCGTCATACAAATTTTCTACATCTTTTAATTTAGATTTGTTATTTTTCCATTCAGAATAGATTTTATTTACTTTCAGAGGAACATCTTCTTTTTTTGTGTTTAAAATTCTCGATAATTCTGTTAAAATATTCTTTTCTTGAATAAGCTCTGATTTAAGCTTTAGATCTTTTTCATCAACTTTTCCAGTTTGTAACGATTTGTTTAAATTTTTCCATTTTTCTAATAAATCTTCTACGCGTCCAATAATTTGATTCTGTGGAACATTCAATAAGGTTTCTAATTGATCCAAGATTCGAGATTCCGTTCCTTCAAGTTCTTTAGTCGCTGAGCCTGCTGTAAATGTTAATCTCACGATACCATCCTGAATCTTTTGAGACTTAATTATTTTAATTCTCCCGGTCTCTGAAGTATTATTCAAATGCGTACCACCACAAGCTTCTACATCCACATCTGGAATCTCAACGATTCTAATGTTTTTTCCAGGAACAGCACCTCCTTGGTAAATTGCCATACCATATTTATGTTCAGCCTCAGAACGGGGTATAAAAAAGAGTTTCATATCAATTGCATTGTCAACTATTTCATTTGCTTTTTTTTCTATTTTAAATAGATCTTCTCGAGAAATTTGTTCGTAATGAGTAATATCCAAGGTGGAATGTTTCATAGTCTTTTTAGCTCCAGCTTGATTTATATGGGCCCCCAATACAAAACGAGCTGCTGCATTTACAATATGAGTAGCAGTATGATGTTGAGAAAGCTGTGTACGCCATTTTTTATCAACTTCAACTTTAACCATATCTCCTTCTTTGAATTTAGGTTTTTCAGATAAAACATGAATAACATGAGTACCCTGTTTAAACACATTATTGAATTTTTGACCATTAATAGTACCAACATCATGTTCCTGCCCTCCGGATGTTGGATAAGTAACGGATTGATCAAGGACTACATTGTTTCCAACTAATTTTAAAACTTTAGCATTATTAGATGTCTCAGTATAATCGTAATAGTAAAGAGATTTGGTTTCTAAAACTTTATTTAAATCTAACTTGATTTCCTCTAATGTAGCAGCGATTTTTTCTCGATTTTCGTGTCTTTCTACTACTAGACTATAAAAATTGTCAGGAATTTTGATTTTTTTGCCAAATTTTGTCGCCGTTTCTTTAACCATCTCTGGAT
>DATKTW010000101.1:0-2663 GCA_035530895.1 Candidatus Nanopelagicaceae bacterium | reverse complement strand
CAAAACGTTCAATGGTTGGAGTAGAAAATTACCAACCATCGAAAGAATTATCAACACTACCATTCCAGGAGTATTTTTCAAAGTATGTACCCCGTCCATGAATTCCTTGGAAAATGATTCTTTCTCAACTTCTACTTTATTCTCTTTCGCAATACGGACAGATGGGATGGTAATGAAAACTAACGGAATAATGGCAAGTACAAACGTGATCACGTCCACCCATAATGCTTGAGTCACGCTCAAAAATACTAAAAGCATTGCTGCAAACATTGGTGCCACAAGCTGTACGAATCCCGAAAATAAGAAGTTTATTCCGTTGATCCTACTTAACTTCTCCTTCGGGACCATCGTGGGGATGATAGCATTTACAGTCGGTTGATGGAAAGCTTGAAAGACACTCCGGAGTGCTAGCATCATAAATATCAACCAAAGCTCTCTATAACCCATGGACATAAAAATTATCAAACTTAAGGTGGCAAGCGCTTGTAGAAAATCCACGGTCATGATAAGCTTCTTACGATTCAATCTATCTGAAAACACCCCAGCGATTGGAGCTGCCAAGACGTATGGTAAGATGAAAGAAAAACTTGCTAAAGATAGTACGATAGGATTCTGGGTCTCCACCTCGAGCCACCATATTATCACAAATACCACTACTTGCGACCCAAAAAGCGAAAAAATTTGCCCTATCCAAAAGTACAAGTACTGGTGAAACGACTTCTTTGTTGGTGTTATTTCCATATTTTATTTACCTCTTATGTATTAAGATTATCTATTAATTCAAATAGTATTGCGAGCACCTCATCTATATCTCCAACGAACTTGAATATTCCTTCTTCAAGTTCTCCATCAATACCCTCTGCAGCAAGCTCATAAATAAGGTTTTCCGCAAATTCTTCGGATTTATTTAGCGCTTGTGCTAACTTATTAATAGGAATGCTCTTATAGAGCTTTATTAACCCTTTAATACGCTTTTTTATCGTTTCAGAATCACTTGAAACATTAAGAGCGCCTTTAATACGTGAACCATCCTCACCGCTTTTAGTTCTGACTTTTATTTCATCAAGACCCACATTTCTCAAACTTTGCTCTATTTTATCTCCTAATTCTTCAATTCCAGATTCTTCAACTGCCCTCTCAATATTATCTCCCAAACGGTCCATCTTCCTACCGAATTCTTCCAACTTTTTAATATCGCCAACATTGTTTTTTACGAATTTCATTGACTTTCTTACCAATTCTGACACAGATGACCCTAAAGTATCAGACCATTCCCTCCATTCTTCACTCAATTCAGGAGAGACTGAAATATTAATACGTGTAGCTTTATCACGAACCCTTTCTGCTTTTCTTCGAGCTTTTTCTGCCTTCATGCGTGCTTTTTCTACTTTTGCTTCTAATTTTTCACTTAAACGCTCCCTTTCCGCTTCAATTTTTTCCCGCTCTACTTCCATTCTTTCCATTTCTCTCTCTAATCGTTCTTGTTCTCTTTCTTTTCTTTCTTCCACTTTATCTTTCAAATCTTCAACGCGGTCTTCGACTCTTTCTCGTATCTCCTCAGCAATCTCCCTAATTCTCTCACGCAACTCCTCCTCTTGTTCTCGTACTTCTTCCTCTCTTTCTCTTAATTCTTCAAGATACTCTTCATATTCCTCATCATCTTCAAAATCGTCCGCTCTATATTTATCTGACATTTTACTACCTCATATATTCTTATTAATCTTATAACTCATTTTTTTAATTATGATTTGTTATAATTTTCCAATAATTATTTTAACAGTAAATATACCTGTTCGTTATAACTTCTGCTTGAATTTTATACTTTGTTTCTTCTACAATATTTAATTTCATTTTTCTCATTCCTTTAACCTCCTAACAGTTTAATGTTCAAATTTTTGATTATTTATTAGTATGAATTTTAAGTGTGTATTAAAAAATATAGAAAAAAAATTAATGATTAATATTCCCACATATTAAAAGATCCGTATATATCTTGCCTCTAATATCAGCTACGCTTATCAAACCATTATTTATTTCATATCTGTTCATTTTTTCTATCACTTTTTTTATTTGTTTGCGTATTCTACGAAAAAAATATTTTTGATAATATTTAAATGTTGTGTATATATGTGTGTATATTAAAATGTTGATTATTAATTAAAATCTTCTGGAATTAATTAAAATCAAAAATTAAGAATAATCCTAACTATTTATAACGATTTGTCATCAATAAAAGATTCTAACTACAAAATTTAAGGTTTTAATTTACCCTGTCATTTTAATTCTAATGTGTACAGATGTGTAAAAAAAGACACGATAAATTGAATTAAAAAAGGAAGTTTTCTCCCACTATAATCTTGTGGAACTTATTTGGATAACGCATTTCCAATATATCTTTATTTCTAGTGCAATGACAAGCTCCAATAAAGTCTACGGATTCTAGGCATGTAAAACTTCTTGCATCATGTAATCCGCCAATAATAGCTTTTATTTTTCCAGCACAATTAAAGGCATTAAAAATATCGTATAATCCCGGATGGCAGCATCCAACGAGTAAAATGATCTTTCCATACTCAGTTTTTAATAACATTGCTTGTTCTTTTAGATAATTTCCCAACTGACCAGAAATAAACATGTTCTCGTCAATTTCTAGAACCTCAGCA
>DATKTW010000100.1:0-30460 GCA_035530895.1 Candidatus Nanopelagicaceae bacterium | reverse complement strand
TGGTAAATAATTAGAAGCATGATTAGATCTAAAGATACAATTTGCGGACTTTTTAGTAAAATTAATATTCTCAATGAATAGCTTCAATTCTAATAGAATCTCGTAAGATTTCATCTCTTTAAATTCATTACGCAATTTTTTCTCGTGTATAACAGTTCCGGGTGGAACCATGAGAGATAAAAACGCAATATACCAAATCCTTTCGTCATTAGGACAAATTTTATTTACTAAATCTGCTGATTCAAGAGCATGAGTTTTAGAAACGCTCTCGTTATATGCCCCTCCAAGGCCGTTAATAAATGTTGCAGACAGTGTTATGTCTGCTTTCATTAGTTTTTTTGAGGCATTAATAAAATCCATTTTTGTAGCGTTTTTATGAACCATTTCAAGTAATTCATCAGAACCACTTTCAAATCCTACATAAGCAATTTTTAGCCCAGCATCTGATAAAGCTTTCAAATCATCATCAGATTTTTTCAATATATCCTTCGCATGAGCGTAAACGCCTACTCTTTCTAAATTAGGAAATTTTTTCATAGCATAATTAGTAAGCTCTAATAATTTTACTACGGGGGTTACCATAGCATTACCATCTAAGAAAAATAATTTGCGCACGGATGAATTAAATTTGCTTCTTGCCCCGATATCTAAATCTCTTTTAACTTCGTTAACTGATCGGATTTTAAAATGTTTTCGAAGATTTGACATACAAAAATCGCACTTAAAAGTACACCCTTCAGTTAATTGTATTAAAAGAGAATTTGCCTCACTGGGAGGCCGAAAAACAGGATTACAATAGTAAATATTTTCTTGGCTACCCATAACTATGGTTTAATTTAAATAATATATATTTTAAGATTGAAATGGAAAATCTTTTTCATAAGGGTTTTTAAGATTCATCATCATCATCGTCTTCTTCCTCGTCATTATCGTCTTCTTCTTTCTCGTCATTATCGTCTTCTTCCTCGTCATTATCGTCGTCGTCGTCCTTTTTTTCTTTTTTCTTTTTATCATCTTCATCATCATCATCAGGTCGTTTTGGACAGGAGGTAATGTGGCGCCCTAATCTAACAAATTGTTTTTTACAATAAGGACAAACTTGTTTTTCTTTAGTCCCATTTCCTGAAGCCGCTGTAGGCTTTACCTTCTTCTTTCTCGTTTTGGAAGGCATAATATCTTCAATACTTGCGTCATCAGGAGCAAATTCACAATTTAGTAAATGGGATCTTAGATCGTCGAATAATTCTCCACAGAACGGGCATTCAATGTTAATAAATTCTTCAGAATCGTCAATTCCATCTTTTCCAACTTTTCTTTTTTCGAATTTTAGAGAAATTTCTTCATCCTCTTCTTCAAATTCATCAATTGTTAAATCGAGTTCGTTATCGGCTGCTAATTCAGCTAATTCAAATGCCTCTAGTTCTATTTTTTTCTCCTTAATTTTCTTTTCTGCACCTTTTCTACTCTCGTCATATACATCTGAGACTCGCTGATTTGTCTGTACATATAAAGAGCATACTTGGCAGACATAAGCCTTTTTGCCCATTACTAAGTCTCGTTCAACACAGTAGCAAAGGGGTTGTAAACTATTCGCGATATCTCCCATTGGAGTGAGATGTTTGCAAGCGAATTTACGTGAAAATTTTATTTTTTGTTTTTTACGTGGAATTGTCAACCAACTAAAAGAAGTATGTAATAATAATAATATAACCTAAAATTTAATTTTTTTGATTGTACTAATCCAAAATAAGAAAAATGTTTTTGGTAATATGTCGAGATTAGAAGTTATAATGAATAGCTTTCAAGTCATCAACGACTTTCATTTTAATTTCGGAATTTTCAATATCTGGTAGTAAAACATCGACTATATCTCTTAATTCTACGAGTTTTTCAATTAAAACTTCCGGTTTGCTCCACGGAGTAATTCTTAGAGGGTGACTATAAATTAAACCGTTATTGTAATTTTCTATGGCTTCACGATAGAAAAGGCACGCTTGTCCAATACTCTTAATTTTTTTTTCATATATCAACCCTATTCTATTAAAAGCCATCCCAGCACCAGCAAAGTCTTTAACTTTAATGAATTCTACAGCTGCTTCTTCAATTTTTTTTAAACCAAATTCTAAGGCATCTAATTCTTCTTCTTTTACGACAATGTAACCTATAATATAATTAGCGATACCCATATAAAATGTATGATTGTTATTTTCTGCTACTTTGAATAATTCCTCAGCAAAATCTCGAGCTAGCACTAAATGAGAATTCGAAATACAGAATCTAGACACCTTTCTTAGTAAGTCCATAACTCTATTCATATCGTTTATTTCTTTATATTTCTCAATACCTTGGCGATAATTTTCTATACCAGTGAAAGGATCTTTGTTTTTAAAAGCTTCATTCCCTTGGTATATAATCTGTTCAGCTGATTCTCTTACAATATTATCATCTATACTTGTCTGATAAGAAATATCGTTCACACTGAACTGCATATCATCATATTGCGGAATTTCTATAAGATTTTCTTCATTCAAATCGGAATTTTGATTATCCAATTCCTCATCTAGATCTTTATAATTCGAGTCAAGTTTATATTGTTCCTTGAAGGCTTGCTGAAGTGGTTTTCCCGCAGATACTAAAGATGATAACTCTGCGAGTACGTTTGCAAAAAAAAATTTATTTAACCCTTCAACGATATAATCCACTTTATGATAATTCGTTTCAAATTCGACCGAATTTGGATCCATTGTGGCGTCTGTTAATCGATAAATCTCAAATCCCGTATCATATTTTGTGAGGATGTTTTTATCGATTTTTTCTTCTCGTTTCTTCCCAAGGAGAGTATGATCGAAGACTAATCCTATTGCATTATCAAATTTGCCCTGAAACCCAAGTTGGTTAATGAGATCGATATAAGAAAAAAATAACGTTAATCCAGGGTGTGAATGAAACCATCCTACGAAAAAATAACCTTTACCTTCTCTATCAAGTTCTTCGTTAATTTTTTCAATATCCCCGTAATCTGTTTCACTGAATTCGACATCGGTATCATGACCAAAGGTCATTGGGGTTGCTCTTTCCACATATACAAAATCGTCATCTCGATATCCAATTAAAAGTCCATAGATTTCTTTCCAATCTTCGGAAGGGATAGCTTGGTTAGCGTATCTGCTTGCATATAATATAATTGTTTTATAAGCTTCTGCTTTGAGAATTACAGGTTTACCTAGATCCTTTTTCATTTCCTCTTCAGGAGCCTTATGATTTCGGATATCTGCATTATCTATATTTTCCGACCCCTCTTCTTCATCTTCCCTTCTTTCAGGTTTTTCGAACATTGTTATTATAGTTGTTAAAACAAGAATGAATTATAGGTTCTTTAAAATATTATAAAAGCTCTCTTAAATAAAATTATCCCAATTATATGATTTAGTTTTAAGTAATAAATAATTTTTAAGGGAATCACATTTATTAGCATTTAAACATCATTAGTAATTAAAATTCTAATAGTTTTTAATATACGTAATGAATAAAGGATTATGAAAGCACTCGTATTTAATTACAAACTTTCCAGGTTAGCATTATCTAAAATATTAGGAACAATTTATCTAAAAGGATATCTTTCCAAACTTGGACCATTACACTTGAAAGAAGTATCTTTTCCAAGGCTTAAATCTAATAACTGGTTGATTATTAAGACGAAATATTGTGGGATATGCGGTTCTGATCAGAAACAAATCTTTCTTGATGGAAACTATGATAATCCTATAACTGCCTTAATTTCATGGCCTCAAACTTTAGGACACGAAGCTGTTGGAGTTGTCGATAAAGTAGGAAAATCATCAAAGTTAAAACTAGGTGATAGAGTTGCTTTAAATCCATGGGTAAGTTGCGAACCACGAGAGATTAAACCTATTTGTAGTGCTTGTGAAGAAGGAAAAAAATATCTTTGCAGAAATTTCACAAAAGGTATTCTCAGCCGTGGAATTCATACAGGTAATAGTAGTGATGCTACGGGGGGATTTGCAGAATATTTCCCTGCGCATGAAACAATGGCAATAAAAATACCTGATTCAGTTTCATTTGACCAAGCTATTCTATCAGATCCTTTTTCAGTGGTACTTCATTCAATATTAAAAGTTAAACTTAGAGAAGGATCGATTTGTGGGGTTTATGGTTGTGGAAATCTTGGGCTACTAACAATTCACTTCTTAAAGAGAATTTATGAAGATATAACCGTAATTGCTATTGCTAGATTTCCACATCAAATAGAAATGGCAAAGAGATTTGGCGCAGATCTAGTGATTAAATCATCTCCTCCAAGCAGAGTCATCGAAAGTGTTGGAGATTATTTGAATTGTGATATTTATTATTTAAAGAGAAATAAACCTTGGCTATTAGAAGGAATTGATTTTTTATTTGATACTGTTGCATCTGCAGAAACATTAGAAACAGGCTTACGTATCTTAAAATCAAGATTAGTAGATCTTGAGAATAATAAGGAGAGTTCCGGAGTAACTGTGTTAACAGGAGTCCATGTTCCTAAAAGATTTGAATGGACACCATGGTATTTTAAAGAGATCAATATTATTGGTAGTAATGCCTTTTCAATAGAAAATTTTGAAGATATTAGAGAGCATGCATATTATCATTATTTTCGATTGTTAGAAGAGGGAAGAATTGATCCAACACCAATAATTTCACATAAATTTCTCTTAAGAGATTATAAAAAAGCGTTTGTGGTTGCACGAAATCAAGAGAAATTTAAATCGATTAAGGTAAAATTTTATTTTGATCAATAAATGGAGTGTAAATTCATATGAATTCAAAAAAAGAGAAGAGTAACATCCCTGCACTGATATTTGAATTAAAAAGATTCAAGTTATTGAAAGCATTTATTAGAGGAAAAATAAATCCTAAAGGGTTTTGGAAATCAGGAGGACCTGTATCTCTAAAAAATATTTCTTATCCTACATTAATCGCCGAAGACTGGGTTATAGTTAAAACAGTTTTTTGTGGAATCTGTGGTAGTGACATGACTGAATTAAAACTTAAGGGGTCACTTGATAATCCTATACGTTCTTTTATT
Organism: Candidatus Nanopelagicaceae bacterium; assembly: GCA_035530895.1. GTDB lineage: Archaea > Asgardarchaeota > Lokiarchaeia > Sigyniarchaeales > SOKP01 > SOKP01. The sequence continues at coordinate 25,374 of DATKTW010000100.1, read as the reverse complement.
TCATTTCCTCAAATTATGGGGCATGAACCTGTCGGTATTATAGAAAGTGTTGGGCTCAAAGTTAAAAAGTTTAAAAAGGGAGATCGTGTTGTAATTAGTCCATGGTTTTCATGCGAGCCCCGAGGAATCTTACCGATATGCTCAAGATGTTCTTTAGGTGATTTTAAACATTGTCAAAATTTCCAGAGGGGAAATATTCCGGTAGGAATGCATTTAGGGGTTACACAAGGATATGGAGGTTTTAGTCCATATTTAACAGTTCACGAATCTCAATGTTTTTTCATACATGAAAACATATCATTTGAACAAGCAGTTTTAGCAGATCCATTTTCTGTTTCTTTTCATTCTCTATTATTGTTAAATCCTCACCCTACCTCTCAAATCCTTGTTTATGGTTTAGGCATTATAGGTTTGCTAACAATTCTTTGTTTGAAGAATATTTTTAAAGTAAAACATATAATTGGGATCGGACGTTATCAATTTCAGAAAGACTTAGCTCTTAAATTAGGGGCTGACCATGTTTTTTTAAGCTCAGGTGATTTGTTAATTGAAGAAATAGCTGCATACTACAACTTTGAATTATATACTCCTAATAAGGGTTTAAAATGGATGTTAGATGGTGTGAACGGTATAATTGATACTATCGCTTCAGCAGAAACTTTTGAAATAGGAGAAAGAATTCTTTGCACTCAAGGTAAATTAGTGTTTTTGGGTGTAAGCCCTCCAAAAAGGTTTGAAAACTCTCTTCATTATTTTAAAGAACTCGAAGTTATTGGTTCAAATGCATTTGCCATAGAAAATTTCCGTGATAAATCTATGCACGCATTTCAGCTTTATTTAAATTTTTTATCAGAAGGATTAATAGATCCTCAAATGCTAATTACACATAAATTTCCACTTGCTCAATATCGAGAAGCATTTGATATCTTAAGTAATAAAGGAGAATCTCATGCCATAAAGGTAATCTTTGAATTTAATGCTTAAATTCAAAATTATATTGCACCAGATCTTTTAAATTTTCTTATATCTTCTTCTGTATAATTAAGGTCTTTAAGGATTTCATTTGTATGTTGACCAATTGTAGGTGCTAAACTCCTGATTGTTATTGGTGTTTTAGAATATTTAATAGGAGATCCTATGTTTTGAATTTTACCAAATTTTGGGTGGGGGAGCTCCACAACCATATTCCTGGCTTTGATTTGAGGATCATTGCAAGCTTCACTGAAATTTTTTACAGGCATAACGCACGAGTCAATTTTCGAAAAAATTTCCATCCATTCTTCTTGTGTTTTCTTTAAAAATTCTTTTTGAACTTCTCGGAATACTTCTTCTTTTTCTCCTCCAATAGCATTCCCTTTCGTTATTAAATCCTCTCGTCCAAGACCTATGCAAACTCCACGCCAGAATTTTACCTCAATCGCACCGATAGATAAGTATTTGTTGTCTTTAGTTTTATAAATTGAATATAAGGGGACTTCTCCGTGCAATGGATTTCTTGGTTTAGTCATACCGTCATTTAGTTCTTTAGAAAACTGAAAAGCTGCTGCCATTGGCATAAAAGAAAAAACGCAATCTGTCATAGAGATATCTATATACTGACCTTCTTTATTAAGATTTTTATCTCTTTCAATTAAAGCACCCAAAATCCCAATAGTTGATACTAAACCTCCACCTATATCTGCTGCTTGTACTCCTGGAAGAACTGGCTTTCTTTCTTGGTTCTTTTCTCCAATAAATTCTCTTTCTTTATTTAAGTCTAATATTCCACAAATACCAATGTAATTTAAATCATGTCCTGCATATTGTTCGTAAGGGCCATATTGACCGTATCCAGTTAGTGAACAATAAATTATCGACTTATTAATTTTAGAAAGAGTTTCGTAATCAATTTTTAATTTCTCTGTTACTTTTGGCCTAAATGTTTCCAAAATAATATCTGCTCTTTCAACTAACTTGTAAAATATTTCTAAGGCTCCTTCATTCTTCAAATTGAGAGCAATAGATTTTTTATTTCTCATTATTACTGAATTAAATGCGCTTTCTCGATACCTACCTTTTTGAAAAAACGGAGGTGGACTTCCGTATGGATATTTTGGGTCTTCTACCCTAATGACTTCAGCGCCTAAGTCAGCTAAGATCATTGAAGCGTATGGACCTGGTAACATTCTCGTTAAATCTAAAACCACGATTCCTTTTAAAGGTAAACTCATAATATAGATTAAGCCTTACTATTATAAAAAAATTAAGATAATAAAGAAACAATTACGAAATTACAATTCTATAATCTCTGCTTCCATAGTTTCAGTGTCAATGATCGCAAAAGTAGGTTTATCAGTCAGATATCCGCAAAGTTCGCCTGGATTAAGTATTAGAACATCTTTATGTTTTCTATTATCCATCGAATGCGTATGTCCTGAAAGTATAATGTCAAACATACCTGAATTCGCTACGGCATCAATAGTTTCTTTTTTTGGCATATGAGAAACATAAATTCGCTTTCCACCTAACTCTATTATGTGTTCATTACAGTTTTGAGAAAAAACACATATTTGTCCCAGATTTTGGTTTAAATACAATCGATCTCCATCATTGTTCCCAAAAACACCAAAAAATTGATTCTTTATTGAATTGTTTAGCTTATCAAACCATTTTTTGACAAATGGAGCAACAAAATCCCCGCAATGTATAAGTGCTTCAACCTTCTTTTCATTTATTATAGAAACAGCTTTTAAAATATTATCACGATGATCGTGGGAATCGGACATAACCGCAATTAGCAACTTAAAATTCACATTTTTATATTTTTTTTCAGAATTAATTAATAACGTAAAAACAATAATAAAAATCTTGTTTTCACAAATAAATATATTTTAATTAAAATATTATTAATACGAATTAGATAAACAGAAAAGCTGATCAAAAATGATAGAAGAATTCCTTAAAGTTGAGAAAGAAGCTATAGATAGAGAACTAAAAGATTATTTCGCTTATTTAAACGAAAATGAAAAGGAGATTTTACTGAAGGATTTTTTTGCTCAGCTTCAGGAGTTTATTCTTAACAAAAATGCTAAGAGATTACATTCTATACTTTTAATTGCTGCTTTCGTTGGAATTGTAAATCCTATAAATTTAGATCATCAAATAGATCAAATTCGAAAGGTATCTTTAGCGGTTGAGTTTTTACATAGTGGCCACTTGATTCATGACGATCTTATTGATGATGATAATGAAAGAAGAAGTAAACCAACATTTCATGCCCAACTTAAAAATGAATTAAGCAAGGTTTATGATAAAATAGAAATATGCAATAAGAATGAAATAATCCAGATGTATGGTCGAGACATGAGCATTTTAGGTGGAACACAGGGTTACCTTCTAGGTTTAAATGTTATTAAAAGCTCAAAGTTTTCTGAAAAATTAAAGCTATTAGCTATAAACGAGTATACATCAGCAATGGATAATTTAATGAAAGGACAGATTATAGAAGAATACATGAATTACCATAACATAACAATGTCCTTGGAACAATATCTAATAATAGCAGAAATGCAAAGGGCAAGCTTGTTGGAAAAATCCGCAAAAATTGGAGCAATCTTAGCTAAAGGGAATAACCATTATCAAATAAATCCATTAAGCAGAGCTATGAATCTGATGGGTCAGGCATTTGCGATTCGAGATGACATAATTGATTTAATCAGTGATATTAAAGCAAGAAAGAAAAAAATAATATACATATTTGCCGTTCAAAATACTGATGAGGAACAATCCAAAACTCTGAATGAAATCTATCATTTAGATGAATTAAGTAAAAACGATGTAAAAACTGTAGAGACTATTTTTGCAGAGACAAATTCAGTGATCATAGCAGAACACTTTTCTAAGAATTTAATAAACCAAGCTAAGGCATCTCTTAAGAATATTTATCCCGATCTGAATAAAAATCAGAAAACTTTCTTCAATGAGTTCTCCGATTATCTGTATATGAAACGTTTTTGAAATAATTAACATATTTCCCTCAAACTACAACATAGCGAGTATTTTGATGTTTCAGCATCAAATTATTTAACTCTTTAAATACAGTCACTACATTTTGGTTCTGTAGGGCTGATGTTTTTAGAAACCCATCCATATTCTTTTCTTTCATAAAATTAAGTATTTCTTCTTCTGGAACAAGGTTCTCTATGGCGGAAGATGATATTAAATCGCTTTTACTTCCTACTAAATATTTAGGAATTTTTAAACATTCTGCGTGCTCAAGTAATTGATCATACCAAAAATCTAGTTGATCAAAAGAGCTGTTACTAGTTAGATCAAAAACTAACAAAATTCCATTTGCTCCACCAAGAAATTTTGGAAGTAGCGCCTTAAATCGTTCTTGACCACCAAAATCAAATATGCTTAACACATTATAAGTTTCTCTAGGATTGTCCGTTTCATCTATATTGCGAATTTTTAAGTCTATTGAGTGAAAATTTACTCCAATTGTAAGAGAAGTATCAAAATTAAAGGAATTAAAACAAAAGCGGTTAAAAAGACAAGTTTTACCTACACTCGGAGGACCAACTATAACAATTTTGAATGTAAATAGTATGTTTTTTCCTTGAGTATGAGTTCCTATCACTATAAATACCGATTTTTATTACAAAATAACTATTATTAAAACTAATACCAATTAAAATTAATCCTAAAAAAAATATTTTATCAATTTAGCATTAAATTATAATGCTTAAATCTTTATTCTTAAAATGCTTAGAATAACTCAAACCTATTTTAAATAACAATAGATATTTCTATAACGAAAATTTAAGAATTCTTATGGTTTTTAAAGCCCCTCCAAGCCAGATAGTAATTAGACCCCCTGTAGAAGCATATAGTGTACTTATTGCTGTCACTGGAGGTTGTAATTGGAATCGCTGTCGTTTCTGTGGAACCTATAAAGGAATTTATGGAACTACTCAAGATTATGCAATACGCCCACTGGAAGATGTATTAAAGGATATAGATCTCTATGCTGAAAAAAATTATCATGGATATCCCGTTTTTTTAGCCGGTGGTAATCCTACTTCAACACCTACAAATTATCTCGTAAAAATAATTGAATATGTTAGACTAAGAATGAAAAATGTCCCAAGAGTAAGTTGTTATGCAAAATCATTAGACATTCTAAGGAAAACAGACGGAGAATTAAAACAACTAGCAGAAGCGGGATTAGACATCGTTTATATGGGATTAGAAAGTGGGAGTAGCAAAATTTTGCGACTGATGAAAAAGGGTACTAACGCAGTCTCAATGATTAAAGCCGGGAAAAAGTTATTAGATTCAGGCATAAAGTTAAGCTTGTACGTTATGTTAGGTTTAGGAGGGACACAATTTTCAGAGGAACATGTTAAAGGAACAGCTAGAGTTCTCACTGAAATTAACCCTACAATTTTCAGATTTAGAACTCTAAATATAATGCCTGACACTCCGCTTTGGAAGGAGTGGAAGAGCGGAGACTTTGAATTATTATCTCCTGTAGAGTGTTTAATTGAGGAAAGAGATATTATAAAAAATTTAGGGGAAAATGTAACTTCTCAGGTATTTAATGATCATGTAAGCAATTACTGTTCTCTAGAATCCGTAAATATTAAAATTGATAGAGTTGCGTTTATAAATACATTAAATTCCTACATAAACGACCCCAAAATCAAGAACCAAGCAAGGAAAAATTTGACCCAAATGTAATATATTAAATTTATTCTAACCTACTTTAATTGGTAATTGTTATTTAAAGAGATACTATATATTTCGTTCCAACTAAATACCTAAAATTTTAAAATAAAAACTAACTTAATAACTAATATTTACAATTTAAAGTAAAAAATATGATACATCTACTATACTAATAAAACACCTTTTAACATCCAAGAAAATGACAGATTATTACAGAAGTAAAGTTCACTATAACGATTTAATTGCTACATTTGACGATGTCCTCATTCAACCAGGATTTACCAATTTTGAACCAACCGATGTTGATATGTCTTCCCAATTAGGCCCATATAAATTCCATTTACCTATTATGTCAGCTGCAATGGATACTGTAACTGAAGAATTAATGGCGATAAAAATGGCTCTTTTAGGAGGTCTGGGAGTTTTACACCGTAATTGTTCTTATGAACGGCAATTAGAGATGGTACGGATCGTGAAAAGAGCAAGGTCCTTCGTAATCGATGATGTAGCTACAATTTTCCCAGATGAACCCGTTGTTAAAGCAAAATTCATGATGGAAAACTATAATATTAGTGGAATTGTCGTAGTTAACGAGGAGAATAAGGTATGTGGGATTTTCACAAAAAGAGATATCCCCTTCTCTAAAGAGGATATCAATAATGGTAAAGTTAAGAATTTCATGACGAAGGAAGTAATTTCTATCGAACCTGGAGCATCTAGAGAAAAAGCGCTTGAAATCCTTTTTGGTTCGAGAAAGGAAAAACTACCTATAATTGACAAAACTGGTTACTTGAAGGGATTAATTACTAAGAAGGATTTAGCACCAGAATTTCCTTTAGCTTCAATGGATAGTGAAGGACACTTGATATGCGCTTTAGCCCTGTCCCCTAAATTTCCAGAATCAACTCAGGCTCAAGAGTTATTAAAAGAAATTGAAACTCATGTGGACATCTTTTTTATAGATGTAGCAGATTTCTATAAAACATCAGACATGAAGGGAACTAAAAAACTCATGGATTTTTTAGATTCTGACTTTGTATTAGGGAATATTGGAACTTACGAAGCGGCTGAACACCTAATTACGAAAGGTGATTTTGACGAGGATAAATTTATCGGAATAAAGGTAGGGATGGGCTCTGGTTCAATCTGCACAACTTCAATTCAAACTGGCGTTGGGGCGCCTACCCTTTATGCTACCGCTCAGGTTGCTGATGCTCTAGTGGATTACAACACAAAAATTAGTTTAGTTGCAGACGGTGGTTTTAAAAATCCTGGAGATTTACCTAAAGCTTTTACTGCTGGTGCTGACCTAATCATGTCGGGACACTTTTTCGCGGGTTCAACAGAAAGTCCTGGATATGTTGATACCATACAAGGAAGAAAAGTTAAGATATATCGAGGTATGGGATCTTCGCAAGCGAGAAAATCGGGTTATGTTTCAGATCGATACACGGAAGGCTCAAAAATGCTTCCGGAGGGTGTAAGCGATTATGTTCCATTTGTTGGAGGTATGGATGGCGTCTTGTTCTCACTAAAAGAAGGTCTCTTAAATGGTATGATATATGCTGGAGCTAAAAATATAGCTGATATGAAAAAAGCTAAAATTGGGATAATATCATTTTCGGGGCAGAAAGAATCAAGACCACACGACTTACTAAGCCGGTATTAACTATCCTTGATAGGTGTGTATCATCAATTCCATAGTACTATCGTATCTTTTATTAAATACCTATTAATTAACTTAAAACAGAATTTTACCTTAATTTGATACATCTTTGGTTGAATTTACCAATCTAATTAAATTAATTGATTAAAAATGAAGAAAATTGAACGAGCTATCGTAAGTGTTTTTGATAAAGAGAATATTGTTGATTTTGTGAGATCATTAGCAAAGTTCGGCATTAAGATACTTTCCACAGGAGGAACTGGAAAACTTTTAAAAGAAAATAATATTGAGTTTGAAAGTATCTCAGATTACACTGCCTCTCCAGAGATGTTTGACGGAAGAGTAAAAACTCTCCATCCGAAAATTGAGGGGGGTATATTATTTCGACGGAATCTTAAAAAAGATGTTGAGGATGCTATAAAATACAACATTCCTCCTATTGATATGGTAGTATGTAATTTATATCAATTCAAGGAGGCTATTGCAAAGCCAGATATCACTTTAACTGAAGCCTTAGAAATGATAGATATAGGGGGTCCAACAATGATAAGAGCTGCTGCGAAAAATTTTCCGGATGTAGTAGTGGTCGCAAATTCTAAGTATTACGACAAAATTCTTACTGAATTAAAGGAAGTCGGGGGAATTAGCGATAAAACTAGGGCAACTTTAGCCCAAGAAGTGTTTGCTATAATGGCCGACTATAATGCAGCAATTTCTAATTACTTACAAAGTTATTACAACCCCAACCAAGTTATGAAACCCTATGTCTTCAATGCATATGAGAAAATACAAGATTGTCGTTACGGAGAAAACTGGGATCAAGCCGCAGCATATTACAGAAACCTCTCGTGTAATTACGGTCTTCATAACTTAAAACAACTTGGAGGAAAAGAGATTTCGTTTAACAATTACTTAGATATTGATGCTTGTATTCAAATGCTATTGGATTTTGATAACCATCAACAAGTAACTGCGATTTTAAAGCATACTAGTCCTAACGGGATTGCGATCGATAAATCAGATCAATTAATGTCTATTAAAATGGCGTTTAAGACAGATCCCCTTTCAGCCTTCGGAGGGATATGGGGTGTAAACACAAAATTAACCGTAGATGCGGCTGACTTCATAGTGAATAAAGAAAATATTTTCGTTGAAGTTCTAATGGCTCCTTCTTTTGAAACTGAAGCTTTAGAGATATTGAAGCAAAAACAAAACATGAGAATATTAGAATATGGTGATTTATTAAACAAACGAGATTTAATCTACGAAAACTACGAAATTAGGGGAGTGTTGGGTGGTATTCTAGTTCAAGAATATGACTTTAAGCCCGTTATCAAGGAATGGAATGTTGTGAGTAAAAAACAAGTAACTGAGAGAGAAAAGGAAGCTTTAATCTTTGCTTATAAGGTTTCTAAATGGACAAAATCTAATTCCGCTTGTTTTGCTCAAATGTACGATAATGGAGTCTACACTATCGGTATAGGTGCTGGTCAGCAAAGTCGAGTTCATGTAGTAAAGTTAGCAGCACAAAAAGCAAAAGAGTTCGGCCATGAAGAGGAATTGAAGAATTCTGTGATGGGAACGGATTCATTCTTCCCTTTTCCTGATGGTTTAGAAGCTGCAGTAAATGTAGGTGCTAATTCTGTAATCAATCCAGGGGGGTCTATGAGGGACGAGATGATTATAAAGCGAGCTGACGAATTAAACTGTGCATTAGTTTTTTGCGGTAAGAGAGTTTTCCGTCATTAGAAAAATTATCTTAATTTGTATAATTATCCTGATTTCTTTTAAGATTCTAACACGCGAACCTATCTGAGCGTTTTTGTATCAGTAGAAAAAAACTTTTTAAATCCGTAAGAATAAATTAATACACTAATTTAGTGAAATACTTTTTTTAGCGAGCAAGGATTCTATGGATTTTTTTTCGAGAAACTTACGGGAAACTCTAGAAGCAATAAATAAATTAATAGATAATAATGTTAATTTAGTTACTACTAAAAGCATTAGAAGATGCAACCATATTAAAGCCTCAAACCGCTCAAAGATTAATTTTATTTGGAGATCTCTTAATTTTTTAGAAAAAGAAGGAATCTTAGAGATGAACGGTCAGTATTCTCCTAAAACTTATAAAATTAAATCAAACCAGAAAATAGATATTGAAGATGTTATCTCTCAAATTGAAGATAGTAGGAAGTAGTTTTCTATATCTTATTTCAATGTTAAACTAGATGCAATTTAGACAATAAATCTTCTAATTTTTCACGATCTTCTTTATTATCCTCTTTGATTATTAATCTTTTCTGGTAGAAAATGATATTTCCATATTTAAGCTCTAATTCGTTGAATAATTTAACCCATCTATCGAAATTTGAGATTAAATCTATAACTTCAGGATCTTCCTCAAAGAACTTTATCTCTTCTTTATTTTCTGTAGAAAACGACATAGATTTGTATTTTTTAAGCGTAAAACCCTGTTTTTGTAAAAGTGTTGAGCTAGCCTTACTCACGAACGCTTCTAATCCGTTTCTCCAATGGATATATTTTTCGTTAATAATATCTATCCGTTCTTGGATCATTTTAATTTCTTGAGGAAAAATCGTTTCATTGCGCTTAGTCAAGATTTTTTTTATTTTTTCAAACTCAATATTAAAAGTTTTAATATATTTTGTTATCATCTTTTCGAATTCGAATAAAATAATGTTGTAATCCTGAGCGAAGATTACATCAGAACTAGCAAATGTTAGCGAGTCATTATCAAAAGTACCTTTCAACAGATTTTTACTTATTAAATTATTAAAAACAGATGTTAAGACCTCTATATCCTTATCATCAAGAATTTTCCCGTAAAAAAAATCGCTAAAAGAAAACAAAAAACTATTTTCTATCATCAAATTTTCTATTCCTTTTTCAGTGTAAAAGACTAGCTCTCCTTCCTGAATATGAAAGATACCCTTAATTTTTTCATTATTTCGGAGCTCCTTTAACAAATCCTCAACAATATTAGAAGTAACATCTATATCTCCTAAGTAAATAACATTCTCCGATTTAGATTTGTCGATTAACATCAATTTTATGTCATTTTTTGAATCTTCGATTTTTGCTTCGTTAAAAATGAGGAGTTCTCGTTTCTTAAAATAGTTTAAACCTAAACTATTAATAAATTCTAGAAATACCTCGTAAGTCATACCTGTTTTTTCAGTATATTCGTTGATGCTGATTAGCTCTTTTCCGAGTATTTCTTTACCAATAAGTTTTAAATTTTCGTCCAATTTTGTAAGAATATGGTTTTTCTCGATATTAAACTCGTCAACTAATAAATTTATTTCCCTTTGTTTATCTCTTTCTGATGGAATACTATTAATCTTGTCTATTCTTTGGTTTAAAAACTTAGAAAAGTAGAACGTTTCTTTGTTATTATCATAAATCCCGCTTCTAATATCAACAAATTGTTCTAAAATTTCAACTAATAGCGCTTTTCTTATCTTGTATTTTTCGGAAAGTTTCGGAATAGAATAGTAACCTATCAGCTTAGAGTTCTCAATTTCTTTTTTGATTTTAGATAATCCAACATTTGTAAGCCATTGCGTACCTTTTCGGAAATTAGTTAAATACCCTTTTGGTAGATTTTTTATCAATTTTATGAAATCTCTTTCGGACAAAAGCTCTCTATATGTTTTCAGATCAATTGAGGTATTTTTAGCCGCTTCTGTATTAATTTGTTGCTGTATTTTTTTCAAGGAAAAATACGCGCTATCACTTTTTCCTAGCAAAAAAACTTGATTGGTTGAATTGGATATATCCTTTATAATTCCATTGATAAAATCTGGAGGTAAATGATTGTATTTCTTTAAATTCACCATCCCCTTTTCTTGAAAATTTCCAATCAATTCTGATTCTATGTTGTTATAGGTATAGAAGTATCCCAGTTTGGAATAATACCCTCGAATATTCTCCAACTTTATTAATGTATTTAAAAATAACCTGAGCTCTTGTTCAGTATCAATGATGTGAGCAAATATCTTGAGTAATTGTTTCTTCTGCAAATTTTCCTTTTTTAGAAATAAACTTTCCAACTTTTCTTTTTCCAGTTCATAAATATGAATTTTTTTTTCTTGGGTCTTAACATAAAAATAAATTTTAAGGTCGTTTCGGCTTAAACTCTTTAAATTTTGTAAGAAATCCTTTGTCTTTCCTTCAATTTCAGCAGAATGCATTAAAAAAACATATCTTTTCATTATAAAAGTGTTTTGAATCTCGTTAATGAGCTCTTTTTTATCCAATTCTTCTATTATTAAGTCATTTAAAGATGGAAAAACATTTTTTACAAAGGATAATAATTCAGAGTAGGTTTTTGTTTGTTCTCTACTATAAAACCTGTTAATTAATGATATGATAATCTTTCGTAAATCGTATAAATTCTCAAAACTATAATCAAGACATCTATTTAAGAGTTGAATTAAAGCTACTAAATTTTCTTCGTTATCTTCAACGCTTAGAGCATCTATTAAATCGCTTTTATAATTACAAATTAAATCAGAGTGTTCTGTTGCAACTTCATGTAAAAAATAATGTATATTATCTCGAGCATCTCTGTCATCATCATTCAGATTTTCCATAAAATGTGGTAAATAAGTCACAATGTCGTTTTTACTTGAAAGCATCACGAATCCTATGATTATGATTGCATTCACTTTTGTTTTGGAATTATCTGAATGAGTTAAATTCTCTATATTCTTTAAAATTTCTTTCCCTATTAGTGTGGAATCTTGCTCTGCTAAAATGCTTAGAATATAAGTTATTTGGATTTCATGTTCTTGCTGTTCTAATAAATTATTAAGTTGTCCAACGATAAGTTTTACTTTTTCAGTCTTATTTTTGTCAAGTAACTTATTGAGCTTCTCAACTAGAGAATAAATAACGGTATCTTTTTCAAACTCTTCCAAATTAAACATTATTAACGATTTATAATGTTTAATCTAATAATAATTTTTTGAAAGGGTCAATCTCTAATATTTCTTCAATATCCCGAAGGATTATTGTTGGATTTGCTTTTTCCAAACTCAATTTAGTACCATGACCAGAAAGTAACGCAATACTCTTAACTCCTGCGTTTTTTGCACACACGATATCCGTAGGAAGGTCTCCGATTAGAAAGACATCATTTTTATCAATTGGAGTTCCTAACGTCTGCTTAAGTTGTTTTAATGCTTTAAAAACAGGGTAAGCGTGAGGTTTTCTTATAGCTGTATCGTCGCGGGAAATATAAACAGAAAAATACTCGTCTAAGCTTAGTCTATTTCTAAATATATTTAGCCGTTCACCGCTTGTATTTGACACAATCCCAAAAATGACACCACATCTTTGTAAATCGGTTAAAACATCTCTTAATTTTGGTATTAAAGTTTCGTACTTCTCATATTTTGGATACATCCTCCTAAACCTTACAAAAAATAAAATTCTTTTCCATCTACTCGGAATGTAATTTTTATATACTCTATACCAATTGATAAAAGCCTTAATTCTGTTCTTTGAGTCAGCTTCCTCAAAAAGTCTTGCTATATCAATTAATCTTAGAGATTCCGTGTTTCTCCAGTTATAAAACTTTTTTTTTAAGTGAACTAGAGCAGCATACTCGAGAGATTTTTGGGTGATTACGCAACCATCGAAATCGAATAATAAAATTGGGGGATGTGCCATATGTAACAAGGAGAATATAGCCAAATTCTTAAATCTAATGATAATTCAAAAAAAATAAAAAAAAGTTTTTTTACTTATATTATTTTACTATGATCCGTCTACTTCATCAGGTTCTACTGAGACATAGCTTAATAAACTGTCAATCTGCTTCTGTTTCTTATTTATGTTAAGCACAGTTGGTAAATGTATCACATCGCCATGGCCTGGCATGAGCGTAATTGAGCCTGCACGTAAAATAAAGAACTCAAACACATCTGGGATTTCCTTTTTGATTCTTAGGCTTTTTGTGGGAATTCTTTCTGCGCTTGAGAAGACTCCGCTCTTGTGATAAATTTCGTTTCTTTCAATTTTCCAGTAATCAAATCTAGATCCAATAAAAACGAGTCCGAGGATTAACGCCATTATTAGAGTAACTACTAAATAGAATTCTGCGGTTAAACCTGGATTAAAGGTTCCTCCTCCAAGACCAGCAAACAATCCTGGTACTAGAAAAACTAGAAGTATAACTACAACAACAGCAACGAGAATTAAAATGAAAAATTTCGTACTGTTAAAATCGAAAGCAACGATAAACATATTTATAAAAAACACGATTAACCAGAAATTACCGTACCAAGCGACAGGTGTTGGGACAAGCAATTGTAAAAGCCATAGTACAAACGAAATGAGGGCCATAGGCCAGAAAAATATAACTTTTGGGTATGATCTTAAATAAATTTCGGTTACCGATTTAGTTGGTTTGTCAGTCATTTTATTCACAAATTTTAATTCGATTTATTTTTTTAATTTAAAATGAAGTGATTAACTTCAATATAGAATTTTAGGTTAAAAAATATTCTTATCAATTAAATATTAAATAATTAAAGAAATATCGTTCTATAAATTCCTTACTGAATGAAGTAAATGTAGTAGTTAATGAAAGATTAGAAAAAGCTTTTTATTGATTGAACCATCTTATAAGAATAGTCTATTTGCTGATTACCGTTATCACTTATCCCCATATGCCCTGGAAGTAGATATTTAACGTCTAAATCATTTACAAACTTAATTGAATTGATTAGAGAATCTAAGGATCCCCCAGGAAAATCGTATCTTCCAAAACTCCCACCGGTAAATACTAAATCTCCGGGAATCAAAATTTTTTTAGTTTCCTCGTAATAACAAACTGAACCATGGGAGTGTCCTGGTGTATGATAAACTTTAATGGTAAAATCTGACCCAATTCGAATAAGTTCATCTAATTTCAAATCAACTACATCTAACGGTATAATTTTTAAACCAAACATTTCAGGACTAATTCCAAGGTTACCTGGAAAAATTTTTGATTCGTCCCCTTCTCTTAATATTTTCGTCGTTTCTCCAAAAGCATGTATGATAGGCGGATTGTTTTTTAATAATTCGATTAATGGGTAAAGGCCAAGAACGTGATCCACGTGTTCGTGAGTTAGAAAAACATTCGTTATATTTTGATAGGCTAAACCTAAATTTTCCATTCCATCAAACAATCCTTTTAGACTGAGTCCATTGCCAGAATCGAAGAGTGTTAATTCCCCCGTAGCGTTGTCCACTAGTATAAACTGATTGCAATCTAACATAGGAGATTCTTCGAAATAAAAGACATTTTTAATAACATTTCTGCCTAATTTTACAGAGCTGTTAGAATCAGGAAAAAACATATTTATTCAGTGTAATTATTTTATACAAAAAAAAGCCTCTTAACTTTAATGTTTTTCTCTTTACTCTTATAAAAACAATTAAAATTGAGAAAATCAATTAACTAATATGGAAAAGCATTCTAGCGAAAATTTGAAGGAAGAACCTAATATTGAAAATTTGAAAAAGAAAGTTGGATTTGGAATCAAATTTTGGTTAGAATTTCAAGATAACCAGCGTGAAAATATTCTAGGCTCTGGATGGGCAAATCTTCTTGAAAGTATTTATATAACAAATAATAACGAACCCAAGTCTTTGACTCAAGCAGCGAAAGAATGCGGATATTCGTACAAATATGCGTGGAATATCTTAAACAAGATAAAGGAGAGAACTGGGAAATCACCGGTAGAAACCAAAAAGGGAGGTATTGGAGGGGGAGGTTGGGTAAAGTTGAACAAATGGGGAGTATATTTGCTTAATACATATAAAAACCTCTTAATTGAATTACAAGAAGTCGAAAAGAAACTCGAAAAAACCTTCAAAATTGATTAAGTAGTATAGTTTATCTTTATAATAGGTTTTCACAACACAGTAAATAACTAGCAATTGGGGTTGTTACGAGACATCAATCATCGAAGGAGTATTTAAATAACTAAAAGATTAAATAAACATCTATTATAATATTCTAATTATCTGTCCTCTTTTGGAAAAATTATTTAATTAAAGAAAATCATTTTATTATATTATTGTACTAATACTTAAATTTAGAGATTTTTATAGAAGAACATAGAATTTTAAAAATTATATTTGATTACTTATGGCAATACCTCTCCCCGGAACACCAATTATAGTAGACATTGGTTCGGCTTATTCTAAAATTGGATTTGCAGGAGAACCAAGCCCAAGATTTGTATTCCCAACAATTACGGGAACTGAAAAATATAAGGCAGTTATGGTTGATGTAGATGCTCGTAATATCTATGTTGGTTCAGATGCTTCAAAAATGCGAGGTGTTCTGAAAATTAAACATCCAATAGATAGGGGTGCGATTTTGGATTGGAACGATTACTATGAAATTTTGAATTACATCTTCTATTCACTTCTACGAATCGAAAATCTTTCTAATTATCCAGTATTATATACTGAACCCCCGTTTTTACACCAAGAAACTAAAGAATATATTGCTCGCGTTTTGTACGAAACGCATAAAGTGAGAAGTCTAATAATGATTCCAACACCTGTGTTATCCTTATTCAGTGTAGGATTAACAACTGGAATTGTGATAGAGAGTGGCGATGGTACATCGTGGATATGCCCGATTATAAGTGGGGAAATTGTAGATCAATCCGTCCAAAAATTGACATTAGCAGGAACAGATGTTAATCAACATCTAAAGAATTTACTAATGCGAGAGGGAATCAATATCGAGTCGAGTGCAGTAGATGAGATTATTAAAAAAATAAAAGAACAAAACTGTTTTTTTGCATTAGATCCTAAAAACCCTCCTAATGTAGATGATAACTTTAGTTTCACTATGCCAGATGGCTCAAATATTAGTATTCCTAATTACATATTTCATGAAGCTCCCGAAGTATTATTCAAACCAAATTTATTAGGTTATAACATTTTAAATATTCCACAAGCGGTAATTAATAGTGTTAAAAGCATTGACAAGTATTACTGGAGCGATCTTTTATCTCATATTATGCTTTCGGGTGGAAATCTATCATATTCTGGCTTTGAAGAACGATTACGAACAGAGCTAGTTCAATTAGTCCCTCAACTGGGAAAAATACCAAAACCAAAAACAATAAAACCCTCTAAAAACGAAAAGCAAAAAATGAAATTAAAAGAAAGGGGTGTAAAGAAAGAAGATACATGCCCCCATTGTGGGGTTTTAGTAGATTTGACTGATGGTAAAGAATTTTGTCCTTCTTGTAATGGGAGAATTGTCCTGCCAGAACTTTCAATTGGTAGCACTAAATTAGCTAAGAATCCTAAGTTGGATAATGGTAATTTTATCTGTCCTAATTGTAAGAAGTTGATAGAAGATATGTCATCTATATTTTGTCCTTATTGTGGGGGAATTTTTCAATCGAAGCCATTACCGGAGATACCGCCTGAAATAATAAAGCAATCTCCTCCTGCTATAGAATTTTCCGGATTTTATGAGTCTTCTGATGAGGTTTTAAGGTTTTTTGTACCCGAAAATCTTCAATTTGCGATTTTCAATGGTGCTAGTATTCTTGGATCACTCCCGTCGTTTCAAAGTTTATTTGTTACCTATGAAGAATTTAAAACCAATAGCGCTGCTTTGTACAAAAATATAAGTGAAATATTTTAACAATACTATTTGGCTTTCAAATTTTTAATTTTATCTTAATTTGCATAATAATCCAACTATTAACTCAAAATATCGTTAATTTTTAATTACAAGTTAAATTTTAAAAATTAAATTTAGTTAAAACCAGATTGGAGTTTGTATTTATTGAAAAACAAACATCGGAAATTATCATTAGGATTTTTACTCACTATTACTTTACTTTGTAGTATTACACCCGCAGCTTTAGCGAAAACCCGGCAGAACCACTTAATTGATTTTCTTTACGATAACCAGAATACCGATGGTACTTTTGGCATTGCTTATCAAGATACAGCATATGCTATAGAAATTATAAATTATTTCAATGCATATTCTGTGGAAGTCTTATTTGAGGAAACTAAAAGTGTAGATATCCCGACATTCAAAGAATTTCTGATAAATCAGATACAAACTATGTTTAATGTTGAAAATATTGATTTGTACGAGTTATTATATTATCTAGACACTCTTAACAGAATGGAGTCTTTAGAAACATCATTAGGATCAACTCTACATAATAATATTTATCGGTATTTAAATGAAACGAATCAAATTGGGGGTGGATTTGCTCCCACAAATACATCAACTACAGCAAATATGGTTTCAACCTTTTTTGTGTATAATATCTATGCTATAATAGGAGAATCAGTTGTTAACCAAACAGGCCATAAAACCTGGATTTTGTCATGTAATAATACTGATGGAGGTTATGGTGGAAATCCATCTTTATCTTCCACAATAGTCACGACTTATTTTGCCGTTTATCTTTTCGATGCACTAGGAGATGTAAATGATCTTGTCAACAAAACTAAAACTTTAGAATATTTTAAATCCTTTTACATCGATGATCCAGATAACATTGGAAATTTTGGTGGGTATTTACCCGATTTTCTCGCCTATAATACTTTGTTAAGTAGTACTTATTACTGCGTTAAAGGCATTGAGCTAATAGATGAAAGTGAATTGAATGGAGGTACTACGGTAAATTGGGTTTTAAATCACCAAAACTTTCTTGATGGTGGCTTTGGTGATTGGGTTGAAGGAAATGAACAAAGAGGTTCATCAGTCAGTGCATCTTTTTACGCATTCAAACTCTTAGAGACTTTTGATTCGTTAGAAGTGTTAAATGAAGATATCTTCGCGGTTGAATTTAACTATTTAATGTTAATAATAATTCTTTCAATTAGTGGAGTTATTATTGGAATAATCTATTTGTTCATTCGACGGAGAAGAATATAAACTTTCTCTGACATTTTAATAAGCTTATAATAATAGTTATTTATTTGTTTGAATATCTAAATTAAATTATATTTAATCTTATTTATCTTTCAATCATTCATATTACTATTATATTATGGGAAAAATTTTAAACGGGAAAGAACTAGCAGCAAGACTGAATTCAGAATTAAAAAACAAAATTAATTTGGATTATCAAAGAACGGGTATTAGACCAAAATTAGCTGCAATATTAGTAGGAGACGATCCCGCATCAAAATTATATGTTGATATTAAAAGAAAGACTTGTGCTGAAATCGGGATCGATTCTACTTTAGTTAATTTTAACAGGGAAGTTACAAATGCAGAACTGTTTACAAAAATCAGTGAGTTAAACAATGACACAACCGTTCATGGGATTATTTTACAATTACCCTTACCTGTAAAGTTTAAACCCTTTACTCTTGAATTCATTGAAAAAATCGATCCATTTAAAGACGTGGATGGTCTACATCCAATCAATAAAGGAAAATTATTCGATTACAACGAAGAAATCGTACCCGCTACTCCTAAAGGCATAATTACACTTCTTGAATATTACAATGTAGAATTAAAGGGAAAGCATGTTGTTATTATTAACCGATCAAATTTAGTGGGAAAACCTTTAATATTCATGTTTTTAAAGAGGAATGCAACAGTAACAATATGCCACACTTCGACATCAGACTTAGAGAGCTTTATTCAAAAAGCGGATATTTTAGTAGTAGCTATTGGTCAACCTGATTTCATAACCAAAGACAAAATTAAGGAAGGCGTTGTAATTATTGATGTAGGCACAACTAGAGTAAATGGAAAAACTCGAGGAGATGTTAAGTTCGAGGATGTTTTTGATATGTGTTCATGGATAACTCCAAATCCCGGTGGAGTGGGGCCTATGACCGTTAGTTTTTTACTTCAAAACACCTATAATGCCTATAAACGCCAAATTAGGAAATAATATCTGCTAACAAATCATCTTGTATTTTAATAAGAAATTAAAACAAAAATGATTTCAAATTATCGATTCGTTTTATAAAGTTAAATTATTAATATACTTACAACCTAATAAGCTTAGGATTAAATTTTGACCCAATTTAACACATAGAATATAATTGCTTTAAAATGGCTATTCTGGAGCTTGGTATAAATTTAGGTATAAGGAACATATTAAACAAAAAATATTATGATTCCGATACAGGCGTAGGATTAGATCCAGAATTAAGAGCTGGATTCCTCTCTGCTCTCGAAAGTTTTACATCTGAAGTTTTTGGAGATGATATAAATGTGATTTCCTTAGCCTCTTTTAAACTAGTTTGTTATTGTGATTTAGTTGCTTTACCAAACGATGAAACCAATAAGCAACCATTAATATCTTTTGCTATAACCGAGAAAAAAACAGAGTCCGAAGTAGTTAAAAAGCATTTAAAAGAAATAAATTCACGTTTTCTTAATAGATATTCTCTTAATGATATTTTTACAAAAAAGGAAAAGTTCTTTAAAGAATTTGAAGAAAGAGTTGATAATATCATAGGAGATTTGAGATTAAAAACAGAAGATAGGTTTCGCTCCATATTCTAATTTTTTCTTTAGGGGGCATTTTTTATGAGTTCAAATATAGGATCAGAAGCGCAAGCAGCGTATCAAAAATATCTGGATGCCTCATCAATTGATGAAAAAATAAAGCGTTTGGAGGAATTTATTTCTTTAGTTCCCAAACATAAAGCTACGGAAAAAATTGTTGCTTTAAATAAATCTCGATTAGCAAAGCTTAGAAGAGAGCAGGAAGCGTTTAAATCCCGAGCTATGACTACTGGTAAGCAAGTTAGTCCTTTTTCAATAAAAAAAGAAGGAATTCAACTGATTCTAATAAGTGATTATCATTCTCCAGGTGTTGGTAAAACCTCTCTGTTGAATTTATTAACAGGCGCAGCAAGAGACAAAATTGGAAAATTTACTCCAGTACCTGAAATTGGGATCTATAAGGATAAAAAAATACGGTATCAAATAGTTGACATGCCTTCGATAATGGAAGGAGCTTCAGGTGGGATTGGGAATGGAAGAGAAATCATCTCCCAATTAAGAGCATGTGATTTGATCTGCTTTTGCGTAGATTTATCTCGTAATTACAAAAATCAAATTGACTTGCTTTTGAATGAACTAAACAAATCACATGTGAGAATCAATGTTCAACCTCCTCCCCTTACAATTGAGAAAACTGGCTCAAATAAAATTCAGGTATTTTATTTAACTAATGAAGCTAAAGAACTGAATGATGTTGAAGATTTAACGGAAAGAATTAAAGAAATCACTCATGCTGGGGGTATGCGGAATGGTATAGTCAAAGTATTTGGTAAGATCGAACTCGATCAAGTTGTCGATACATTAAATCCTTCTGTAGTTTACAAAAAAGCTATTATTTTAGGAACAAAGGGGGACTTAGCGCTAACTAAAAATACTTTCTCAGAATTAGAAAAATTTTATTCACACATATTTCCCTTAGTTATCGGAACGAGCGCGGAAAAGAAAAAAATCCCTTTTGATTTTGGAAAAATTGTTTTAAATTACTTACAAAAAATGAAAGTCTACACAATGAATAAAGGTATAATTGCTGAAAAGCCTTTAATCCTAGATTGTACTCCTAATCAACCAACGATCAGAGATGTTACATTAAAGATACACAGAACTTTTCTCGAATCATTTGATTACGCAATAGTTATTAGAAAAAAGGCTAGGCAAACAAAAAAAAAAGTAGGATTAGAATACGAATTAAAAGAGAATGACATCATTGAGTTACACACTAAATAATTACAAAAGCGTTGGATATCGCTCAACCTAAATAATCATCTATATTCGAACTCACTTTTAACAAGTTTTGGACCTAATTTAAATGAAAAATATTCATTTTCTAATCCTTTCTATTGTATTTGGAATATCCGAAAGCTCCTCGCCATATACAGGATCTAAATTAAGCACACCTTTAGAAATGTTTAATATGCTCTCAAAAGAGTAAATTAAATTTTCTAAATAATCAGTAATATCACCCTTGTAAATCATAATTTCCAATTCATCTTCAAGATAGTCACTTATTTCTTTTATAGAAAAATTATTCTCAATTCTTAAATTCAAGACTAACCTTCCTAAATTCAGTCTACCGCAATCTCAATATGGTTTATCTTTACAATCACAGTTGAAATTTTTTTTTTAAAAAAAATAAAAATAAAAATGATCAACCCAACAGCCATACCACTTAATAGTGGAATTTCCGTTTTTCGAGGGGAATTTATTGATATTGTTCAAGCAATTTTGTTATTCTTTCTTTCCATACTAGGTTTGCATTGTTATCAGGCGTTTTCAAGCCGTCCTGCCATATTTCAATGGCTTTTTCAATATCGCCGGAATATGCTAAAGCTTTTCCGAGGTCCAAATAATCTCTAGATAAAGATTCCCACATCGCTTCGCTAATGTCTTTAATTTCTAAGGATTGAAGAAATAGATTGAAATCATTAATGGCTTCAGTGTACATACCCTCCATTAAGGCTAACCTTGCATAATATGGTTTTAAAAAGAATGGTGAGGCATATGCCTTAACCCATGGGTCATCTTCTAATTTTTCTAATTGTTCTCGAGCCGTATATTTATTATTTTCTTCAAATGCGACTTCGAAAAGGTGAGCGTTAACATTCGTTATCCAACGAATAGCATGTTGATTCTTTTTAGGTCCGGTTGAATATTTCCGAAAATAACTAAATGCATTCATTAATACCTCTTTAAATTCCGATAAACTGCCTAATTTTCCATAATACCTTACTCTATATCCCACGATTGCACTGATAAATTTCCCTACAGTATCATTTGCTTCAGAAGCATGTAAAGCACTTTTTTCGAAATTCTCAACAGCTTCTTGAAAATTTCCCTGAAGATAATTTACGTATCCTACATCATACTCTACTCTTGCAAACTTTTTTAGATCATCTGGAGTCGGTTTTTTTATGTATTTCAACCATTTTTGTATGTAATCTTTTAAAATTGATTCAACAGTCGATAAATCCACACAATCTCTTCTCTTAACATTTGCGTATTTAGCTAATACTTCCATTTGAAGTAGATTTGCATCCTGATCAGACTTTAAAGCATCTAATAGTACATTTTTGTTGCTACTAAAATTTAAGAAAGCTTCATAATATTGACGAAAAATGTCTTGATATTTATAAGCGAAGAACGCATGTAAATAATCTATAGTTATGGGAGTTTCTGTCTGATCGCCAACAGCTACTAAATTCAGCAATGAACGGAGTAATGACTCTGCTTTTAACTTATCGATTTTCAAAAAAATTTCGTAAGTTAATGCTAGTTCTTCGAATACTTCATGTATCATATCAAAATTTATCTTTGCTTTTAAATAATTTAAATCCACTAAAATCTCAGTCATCTCAATCCAATTCAACGCTTTCATTAGATGGTACGGTAACTCAGAAAAACCTCGAATATCCGTTCCATCCCATTCGTTTGCATCTCCTTGCGCTCTTGACTTAAAATAATTCGCTAATTTCTGATGATATTCAATTTTAATCGCATCATTTTCCAAATATCTCCTTCTTACAGCATGAGATAATTGCTGATGAAAAAAATCTATGAAACCATCTCCCTCTTCCCCCAAAATCTTTAGATACATTCTTAAACCGTGAAATAATTTAGCCCATTGATTAACTGGTAATGGTTGTTCATCATCTCTTCTTAAAAGTCCAAGCATTTCAGATTCCAATAATCCGGATCTAGAACATTCAATAAAAACTAGAGTATTTTCAACTAGAGTTTTATCGTTATCTTTTTCAAGACGTTCGAACATATCTTCAAATAATCCCTGAATTGTTTCTTTCATTCTTATTATTTCAGTTGAAATTAGCTCATACTGTGGGAATATCCTTAATTCTTCGCAAGATATTTTTAAATATAGCGGTTTATATGACTCTTTTTTGGATAAAAGAGTCTCTAGTTGATCAATTTTGTTTTTTGCATCCCAACTCAATTTTTTTCTATATTCTCCGAGAGTTTCTTGAACTATTGTTTTTCGTTCTTCTCTCGTTAGTTTTGTCATTTCAAACTCTATTAATTTTTTTAACCTCGCTGATTCTAAGACATCACCTCCCACTGTGCTAAGAACAATTTTGATTTCCGAAGGTAATTGGTTTGGAATCCAATTTAAACTGTGAGAATGATATTTCTCGTTTAATTGATTCAAGGCATCAATAACTATCAATACTTTCTTTTTAATACCTGCTCCCTTTAATATCTGAAGAAAGGTGTCTCGTATTTGTTCGTACTCAGTTGGTAAATCTGTATATTCTGTAAGATCAAAGTGATTAATCAGTTCCTTGATGATTCGAATTAGGGTTTTATGAATGTCTACAGAATCTGGGCTTGCACCTACAAAATGTGGAATAATGAAAATATCATCATATTCTTCTGAATTTTGAGAAACAAAATAAGATAATAATGCAGATTTACCGGTTCCGGGTTCTCCAAATATAATTAAAGGTCTGTCATTCATCTCTCTAACATAATTGTTCATATAATGTAGAATATCTTTCCTTCCAATAAAGCGTCTGGTTATACTTAAAATGAAATTTTCATGAAAACTTCTTTCGAATGCCACTTCATCAGGTTCTATTATCTCTTCTGGGTTTTCTTCAAGGATACTATGCCATATATCATTTAAAACTCTATCCTTGAGTTCATCTAACCCTTCGAGATATATAACTCCGTATTGATTAACACATTCTTGGATTTTTTCATCAATAAGTGATTTATATTTATCATCAGTTATTACATCATTTTCATCCAGAGATTTGTCTATAACATCCATTTCATTATTATTTAAAATATTTTTTAGGCTTTGACTAAGTTGAGGCCAATTGAATTTTAATCCTCTATATACTGCTGGGTAATTCAACATCAAATTCTCTTCCGCTCCTTCATATATTTCACGAATTTTCGTTTTAAGTCTTTTTAATTTTTTAACTGCTTCTTTATTCTCTGCTTTTACATCTGAGAGTTTCAAACTCGGGACATCTTTAATAAATGAAGGATCTCTGAAATAAAAGAAAGCTCTTTCCTTCATATCAGGATTTTTCAAAACACCATAAAGAATCTCTAGTGCGGTAATTGAATAACCCTTTTTTAAACCTTTTAACCAGTCAAATCTCTTTTCGTCAGGGGTATCATATGATTCAGAAACATAACCGTATCGCTCTCCTAAAAAACCAATAAAGAAGGGGCGACTTCGATCTATTTCGTCAAGGCAAATCTTAATAATCTGTCCTGTTTTAGCTTCTTCTTCAGTTACTCCCCAACGTAAATCTATATCAACTAGATATAAGCCTCTTTTTAGACATCGCTCCTTTAATTCTGGAAACACAAATCTAACGAGTAAATCTCTCTCAGAATGCATATCTTTAAAGGTAGAAGAGATGAATACTCGAATAGTTTTTAATCTTTTCATCTTATACTTTTATGTGTAAAATTAATTAGAGTAATTATTTAATTATCGAATAATATTTCATTCATTAAATCTTTACCACTGATAACTCTAAATTCTTATTGTATTTAATGAAAATATTCATTTTCTAATCCTTTCTATAATATTTGGAATATCCGAAAGCTCCTCGTCATATATAGGATCTAAATTAAGCACGCCTTTAGAAATATTTAAAATGCTTTCAAAAGAGTAAATTAAATTTTCTAAATAATCAGTAATATCACCCTTGTAAATCATGATTTCCAATTCAACTTCAAGATAGTCACTTATTTCTTTTATAGAAAAATTATTCTCAATTCTTAAATTCAAGATTATCTTTTCTAAATTCAGTCTACCGCAATCACAATAGGGTTTATCTTTACAATCACAGTTGAAAATTTCTTTTGTCCAAATTAAAACATATTTTATAAAATCATCCGAAAATGATTTTCTTTTTTTCACATAATTAGCATCCATGAGTGATAATACGCTAGAACTAAAGAAATTATTTGAAGA
>DATKTW010000099.1:0-8322 GCA_035530895.1 Candidatus Nanopelagicaceae bacterium | reverse complement strand
AACCCCCTCTCCAGCAATGATATTTCGAAGCTGCATCGAACCCATCGTATTTAGTAAGTCGTTATTTGCCCCAAATACTGCTATACTTCTCGGGTTTAAGAAGGAATGGAGAAAATGATCTTTAAATGGCTCAATATTATTATTTTCAGTCAAAATTAGACAAAAATGTGTGGGTTTTATTCAATATAACCAATTAATTTTAGTAATTAATCTTAAAATATAGGTTTTACATAAAACTTATGTCAACTTATCAAGTAACAAAATAAGAGGGAAGTTCAAATCAATATAATTATGAACTTAAGAAATCTCTTTAAGTATGATTTCCGCGGAATACCCTGGGATTACTCCCTCATAACTAATAATCCGTTTATCCTTTAATTTTTTCAAGATTAACCTAACACCCTCAAATTCCTCTTGGCAGAGCGTTTGTAATTCTTTGTAATTCAATTTTCCCCCATTTTCTCCTAATTTTTTGAGAATGAAAAGTTCTTCTATAGATAGTTCTGACATAATAATAAGGTTAGACTTTAGGTATTAATATTTAATTCATTTCATTTTTTACCAGTACTGCCGAAACCTCCTAATCCTCGCTCGGATTCTGGTAATTTATCAGTTTCTTTAAATTTGTAATGATGGATTTTGCCTAGAATTATCTGACATATCCTTTCTCCTCTTCTTAAAGTTACATCTGTGTTTGAAAGGTTTACAACGACCGCCATCCATTCATTTCTATACCCAGTATCAATTGTGCCGGGAGAATTTACTATAGATAAACCTTCCCACAAACCTAAGCCACTACGAGGAACGACCTTAAAATAATATCCTTTTGGGATAGCTGTCGCAAAACCTAAGGGGCAACCGATTCGCTCTAATGGTTTTAGGGTATAAGTGTCAGACTTAATTTCTATTAATTCTTTTCTATCGTGTTCATTGACAATTTTCTTAAAACCCATTATATGGGCATCAGCGCCAGCATCTCCTTTCTTTGAAGGTTTAGGGATGATTGTTTCTTTATTAACTTTCTTGAAAGGGATAGTTAATTTCTCTGTATCCTTTTTCATCTTAATACATCTTATATTTCAGAATATAAAAAAGAGTTTTTATTAAAGAATAATTAAAACTGATAAGAAAAAATATTATAAAACCATTAATCATTAACAGAATTATCATCTGAAGATTTAACTATTTAAATTATTATTAAGTGAGAAAATATGATTGTAACTGATAGATACGACCCTCGATTAGATAGAGACGCACTTAAAGAGATTTTTGAAGATTTTATTGAAAATAAATCATATTTCATATCAACTTGGCAAGAGTTTGAAAAGGAAATAAATAAAAGAGTTTTGGACCTTCAATATCGAAATTCTATGGTAGTTGCTAAAGAAGAAGGAGAAATTGTCGGTTGGGGGACCTACACCTTGATTAAAGATTATTTAGGTAATAAAAGAGCTCTTATCCACCAAGTTCTAACTAAAAAAGAAGATTCTTATAGAAAGGGAATTGAGGAACAAATAATTCGAGAATTGAAATTGTATGTTAAAAGGACTCTTAATTTAGATAAAGTATTT
The DNA here is from genome assembly GCA_035530895.1 of Candidatus Nanopelagicaceae bacterium. Lineage (GTDB taxonomy): Archaea > Asgardarchaeota > Lokiarchaeia > Sigyniarchaeales > SOKP01 > SOKP01. Next base: position 6,751 of record DATKTW010000099.1, on the reverse strand, counting down.
TTACTTTGCCAAGATTCAGATAGCGCTCTAAGAAACTTAGTTATGAAATTAGGTGCTAAAAAATCTAAAAATTATTGGTATGAAAATGATATTTAAGTGAAAAACCTTGGTAGATATAGATAATCTCCTTAATGAAGCGAAAGAGTTATTGAAAAATGAAGATTTTGTAAAGGCTATAGAGATTTTGGAAGCTTTATATGATGATAAACCTTCTGAAAAAATTAAAGAAATCCTAATAGGAGCTCTATTTTCATACGGAGGATACCTCAATGATGATTTTATTTTAGAATACGAGAAATCTATAGAACTTTTTAGAAGAATAATCGTACTTGAGCCAGCAAATTACAAAGCATATTATAATCTTGGTATCTCCTATTATAATTTAGAATGTTTTGAAGATGCTTTAGATGCTTACAAAACAGCGATTAAAATTAATCCAAATTATAAACACGGCTATTATAACATAGGATTGCTATACGAATCGACCGGAGATTTTCAAAAAGCTTTTGAAGCTTACAGAAAAGCTTTAGAAATTGATCCTAATTACATATATGCATTGCATGCCCTTAATTCAGTAAGGCAAAATTTAGATAACGAAACTAATACAGACAATAAGGCTAGAAAAGAAAAAGGTGCTGTTAAACAATTGATCTCTTTACTTAAAGTTTCTAAACGAATTCGAATAGATATGATCCAAGAAATTTTAAAAATAAGTAAGGAGACACTTATAGAACTTTTGATTAAATGGGGAGATAAATTTAACTGTGAAATTGACGGAGATTACATTATTATTAATAGAGTATACTTAGATGAATTATTGGAATATTTAAATTTATACGGAATAGGAATTTAATTTAATACTATAAATCCCATTATAAAATTTGATGCTATTTCTTCAATAGTCTATTATTTATAACACAACAAGCTATAAGAACTACTAAAGTTATGACACCAGCAACAATGTAACCACCAAAGGTTTCTAGAAGTCCTTCCATACTATTGTTTGATATTATTTTGCGATTTTAAAATTTTTATTCTATGAAAATCATAACGATTCCTCTTTTTAAAATTATTTTTTAAATTTAATAGGTTTTGAAATTTTAAAGAAATAAAAAAAAAATAAGAAAAAATAATTCTAAACTCTTTTTATCGCTCGATCTGAAAGTTAACTTGTACTCGAACTCGGTAAATTAATTTATCTTGATCTTCTTTAACTTTCACATCAGATTCGATAATTTGAATATTTCTGATACCACGAAGCGATTTTTTAGCCTCATCGAAAGCAACTCTTACCGCGTCAGCCCAATTTTTATCGCTTGTTGCTACTAGCTGAATGCTTTTATATACTGGAATTTTTTTTCACCTTTTATTATTATGGTATTAATTTTATTGTAGAAATTATAGTAAGACTAATTGTTTTTTTTTATTATTTAAATATTTCTAGAATAAATCTTAAAAAAATAAAAGGACAGAAAAAAAAAAAGAAAAAGAAGATCTACATCGATATGTTCGATTAAGCATCAATATTTTCGATTATTGTAGCGATTCCTTGCCCGCCACCAATACAGGCATTAGCAAGCCCATATTTCGCTTTTTTATCTTTTAATATCCGAGCTAATGTACCAGGTAATCTTATCATGGTAGCTCCTAATGGATGCCCAATTGCAGTTGATCCTCCCATAACATTTACTTTTTCTTCAGGAATGTTAAAATGTTTCATACAGTTTAAAGCAACTATGCAGAACGCTTCATTAATTTCCCAATAATCTATGTCATCAGCGGTTAATCCTGCGTGTTTTAGAGCCATTTCACTTGCTGGCACTGGACCACGACCCATAACACTAGGATCAACACCAGCCCAACCAAGCGAAACTATTCTTGCCATAGGTTCCAATCCTCGCTTTTTTGCTTCCTCGGCTTCCATCGTAATGCACGCAGTAGCACCTGCGTTCAATGGAGACGAATTTCCAGCAGTTATTACTCCCTCCGAAGTACCTTCCCTTTCTTTATAGGCAGCTCTACCTCCATTTTTTTCCAAGTAAAATGGTTTTGATAATCTTCGTAATCCAGCAACGCTTTCAAGGCTTGATTTTCTCGCAGCCAAATCCTTTTCAACCATCATTGGTTCTTCTATATTGCCTTCGACATGAGCCTCAATGCCTATAATTTCGCCTTTAAACCAACCGGCTTCTTGATTCTTAACCGTTAAGTTATGGGCCCTTACACCAAGTTTGTCCATATCTTCTTTCGTGAAGTTAGGTATTTCCTCTTCATATAATTTTTGAGCTGTTTGTAACATATTAATAGTTGTTAGGATATCATATTGGGGTCGATACCAAACGCTTTTCTTGTTAATCATTTTTAAATTCGGATTAACATGAGTGTTTTGCATATCAACGCGCGTCATGTGTTCAACTCCTCCTGCTAAACAGATTTTACTATACCCTGTCATGATTTCCATAATCCCAACATGCATTCCGCACCCAGCGGAGCCGCATTGCCGATCTACAAACATGGCAGGTACTGTGATAGGAAATTCTGCTAAAAATAACGGAAGTCTACCCCCATAAGTCCAATTTTCATAAACTCCCATAGCAGTTCCTACTGTAAACTCATCAATATCCTTTTTCTCGATGCCTTTATCTGCCAATTTTTGATCAAAAAACTTCATCAACAATGTAGCTAATAGTTCATCACTTCTAATCTCACCAAAAACATCTCTCTCGGGCTCTTTTGGTCTAGACCGAGAAAAACCTGTTCGGGCGTAATCAATTAACCATACTTCTTTCATACTTGTATATCCCTCTTATTTTATAATATTTTTAAAACGAAGTTTTCAATAAAATTTTGATATTAAGTTATGAATGTTCAAAAATGTATTAAAGTTTTTGATAATAAGGCTATGGAACTTAAAACAATCAATTACTCATTTTGATAATTTAACTAAAAATAATTAAGATTTAATTAGTATCATTTTTATTTTTGGAACATTTAGTTAAAATATGGCAGACACGATTGTATCAATCATTGCTGGATCTGAATCAGACAAAGATGTTTACGAGAAAGCAGAAAAGGTATTAAAGGAAAATAACATCCCATATGAACTTAAAATCATTTCTGCACACCGGGATCCAGACAAACTAGACGATTATTTAAAAAATTGCCAATCCTTACTATATATTACTGTCGCTGGATTGTCAGCAGCTTTACCTGGCATAGTAGCTTCTAAAACAGAAAAACCTGTTATTGGAGTACCTGTTAGCACTAAATTAGGGGGATTAGATGCGCTTTTATCAATTGTGCAAATGCCTCCTAAAATCCCTGTAGCTTGTGTAGGAATAGATAGAGGTGAAAACGCAGCATATTTAGCAATAAGAATTCTCAATTTGTCCAAGAAATAATACTATGGTGGAAATTGTGGATGAAAACTTAATTGAACTCGGAAAGAAGAACGCTGCTTTTAGGGCAGTTGAAGAAAATGTTAAAAAAAACATGATCTTAGGAATCGGGAGTGGTTCTACTGTTGCATATGCCGTGAAAAAAATCGCGGAGATCAATCAAAATAACAATTTAAATCTAAAATGCATTCCCACCTCGTTTCAATCTCACCAATTAATACTTGAAAACGGGCTTACCCTAGTTTCGCTAGACCAATATCCTGAGATTGATCTGGATATTGATGGAGCTGATGAAATTGATAAATCATTGAATTTAATCAAAGGAGGTGGAGGTTGTTTAGTTCAAGAGAAAATTATCGCATCAGTAGCAAAAAAATTAGTGATTATAGCTGATTACACGAAAAAATCTGAAATTTTAGGGGAGAATTGGCATAAAGGAGTACCTATCGAGGTTATACCCCTAGCATTAGTCCCAATAATAACGAAGTTTGAAAAGCTAGGAGGCAAACCTGTATTAAGGATGGCAAAAGCAAAAGCTGGACCTATTGTTAGCGATAATGGCAATTTTATTATAGATGTTGACTTCGGTCGAATTGAAAATCCTTTAGATTTAAATTTAATGATTTTACAAATACCTGGTGTTGTGGATACTGGCTTATTTTTAGGGATGGCTCAAACGGCTTATATCGGTCAAAAAGATGGTACAGTTAAGAAGCTTCAAATTTAATTTTTATGATCATCCATTTTTCTAATAAATACAATCTGTAGTAACTATGAAAAAAGTAGCAGTTTCAATACACGCAACCGATGATTTTAACACAGATGTCATTAAAGAGTTGAAGGGACTTGATTATATCCATGTAGATGTATCAGATGGGGAATTTACATCTTTTCAAAACCTTAATTTAGATGTTTTCCAAATTTTGCATGAGAAGTATGACTTACCGATCATAGCTCATATGATGGTCATCAACCCTTCTGAATTCATAGAGCAAATCATTGATTTTGTCGATATTTTTACCTTTCATAAAGAGGTTGAGGGGGATATAGATGCGATAATTAGAAAAGTGAAAAAGAAGAACAAAAAAGTAGGTTTAGCAATCAATCCTGATACAGATATAGCAGAGATTCTGTCCTACTTAGGATCTATTGATTTAGTCTTAATAATGTCAGTCAATCCGGGTGGTTCTGGTCAAAAGTTTATTCCTACTTCCGTCGAAAAAGTTAATCATCTAAGAGAATATAAAAAGAAGTATAATTTTCTTATAGATATTGATGGAGGAATTAACCTTAAAAACGCTCCAAAATTGAATGTTGATATTATAAGTAGCACAAGTACAATTTTAAACGCGAAGGATCCAAATAAAGTTATAGAATCATTAAAGTTTTCCAGTTAACTCTGATTATCTCTTTGGTTTTTGAAGTATTTCTTAATAAAATTTTGTCTAAACAATTCTGGATCTTCTCCGTTCCTTAAAATATAATCCTCGTATTTTTGATAAATAGTAAGCATATCGTTATATAATAGCTCATACTTTTTGTTAGGGTGAATTATGATACTCTCTTCTATTTTTAAAAAACCCTCTACCAACTCCGTCCAATCAAAAATTTGATTTTTCAAGTTGTAGTAAGACTTAGCGCTACGAAGAGCTGCACCTAGTGCTGCTGAATTAGTTGCTTCAAATTGGCGTACTTTAGTGTTAAATATATTTGCTACTATTTTTAAAATTTCTAAATTTGTTGATGCACCCCCAGTGGCGTATATTTCTTCTGGGGGTTCTTGAGTCCATTCAGAATGTATTTTCATCGAAAGAAATTGTGCTTCAATAACTGCTCTAACATTCCCTTCCAAATCATTTTCATCGAAACCGAATCGGTGAACTTTAGGCTTGGAAACAAGAGGTACGATTTCAGGGAAAAAATAAGGAAGCATAATTTTACCGTAATTTCCTGGGGGTGTTTTCGCTAAAATGTTTGAAAAGTCAGTCCAATTAAGGTTAAAACTATCTTTAACTTTCTCTCTTGCAAGAGAACCATTTTTATAGCAAATTAATCCCATATAATCCCCAGTGGGAGCTCCGAAAACATGTCCCTCACCGCTTAAATCAACGAATAGGTCTTTTAAATAAGTAAAGAAAGTATCACTAGTACCTAAACTGATCGCTGCTTTTCCTTTTTCTGTAAGACCTACTCCAATTAAGCTACTAGGATTATCCCCTGACCATGGAATAAGGAGTGTTTCTGAAGAAAATCCATAACGATCAACAAAAAATGGGGCTATTTTGCCAATAATACTATAGGGATTTGTTAATGGGGGTAATTTTTTCTTTAAATCTGGAGCGGTGGAGTCTAAAGCTCTATTATCCCATTCTTTAGTTTTAATATTCATTAAATTCATCCCCGCTCCATCTGAATGATCAATTGGAGAGTTTTTTCCCAGTAAAACTGATGAAAGAAAAGAGCTTACGAGATGAATTACTGAAGTTTGGGAGTAATCATCGTGATTATCTTTATAAAATTTCCTAATTTGAGGTCCAGAAAACCTTTCAAATGTGTTTGATCCTGTAATTTGTATTGTAGACTTTAATCCCCCGAGCTGATTTCGGATTTCTTCACACTCTTTAGTGGTGCTAGAATCCATCCAGACTGGACTAGTCTCTCTTGAAAATGTTCCCTTGATTTGACTTACTAAAGATTTTTCATTATTTAAATTCTTCACGGTTGGTTCAAAAGATTTGTTTAGGTAAACGGTTCCATGTTGCTGACCCGATCCAGTTATTAGTTTTATATCATTCAACGGTAAGCCTTCCTGCAAAAAAATAGCAAATAATAGTTCCAATGCTTCTACCCACATTAAAGGATTAGAATGAACAACTTTACCGTCATTAGAAGTATAAACTCCATGTTGAGTACCGTATTGAGGTAAATTTACATCAAAATTAATGCTATGTGAAAATAGAGTTTTTTTTTCTTGGAAATCTATGAGAATACCGGAGAAACTCTGGGTTGAACAATCCAAACCAAGAAAGTAATCCATAGTGATATATTTTTTTTACCATTAATGAATCTTTTTAATGGACATTCTACTAATTGGTGTTTTATCTATGTAGGAACAAACGAGGAAGATAAGTCAATATAAGCATGATTATAATTTTCTTGAGATTAATATAAAAAAAACTAAATTAGTTGTGAAATGTTAAAGATTTACCGCAACTGGGACAAAATTTTTGTTGAGTAGTTAAGTTATAACCACAATAAGGACAATAGGAAACGAATCCCTGAGCATAATCGTAAGAATCTAGTGATGAGCCATCACCATAATGATGCTCATAATAACTCTCAGAAGGTGTTGA
>DATKTW010000098.1:0-22376 GCA_035530895.1 Candidatus Nanopelagicaceae bacterium | reverse complement strand
GGGTTTTCCATTCACTATATTGGATTGATTTATTTTATTGGATAGTAAACCAGCAAGATTCCCCTGAACCCAAATCCCACATGAGATCATTATATTATTGAATATTTCATTGCTTTCTGAATCCCATAACACGATGCCATTACCATTGAATGAGGCGGTGTTGCCCGTGAGCATATTGTTGGCCGAATATGATAAATCGATGCCATTCCAATTATTTGAAACGGTGTTACCCGTGAGCATGTTATTGTGAGAATAAGATAAATAGATACCATTATTATGATTGTTTGAAGCGGTGTTGCCCGTGAGCGTGTTGTTGTCCGAATAAGATAAATAGATACCATTATCATGATTGTTTGAAGCGGTGTTGCCCGTGAGCGTGTTGTTGTAAGAAGATTCTAAATAGATGCCACTGTTGTCGTTATCTAAGACAGTATTGCCTATGAGCGTATTGTTGCCCGAAGAATATAACCAGATACCATAATTGGTGTTGTTTAAGGCGGTATTAATCGTGAGCGTGTTGTTGTCCGAATAATATAATTCAATACCAACGCCGTTATCTGATGCGGTGTTATTATCCATTTCTACATTTGAGACATTATAAATATATATGCCTTTACTAAAATTCTCAACTCTGCAATTTTGGATGATAAGTGGTTTATCTGTATTGTTAATATTAATTCCAATTCCAGGTCCAGAGCCCGTGATTTCATAATCCTCAATTACATATGGATCTGCCCATGTGCCGGAGCCCGTTACATTCGGATGGGAAGCTAATTCGCTATTCCCGTTAATTTCAATGAGAGGAATGGATTCAGCCGTTTTAATGGGTTCCAGATATTGCATATTAGCGCTTTTTGTCTTATTGTTAAATTCCATAAATCCAGTAGATGATAGTACAAAAAGGATACCAATTAAGGCAATCAATAAAGAGTGTTTATTATGTCTCATTTTTATTTCTTCGCCATTTTTTTAAAATAAACTACATTAAATTAGAGTTAATTCTCCAAATTAAAATTATCCTTCTCTCCTTATGAAAAAGATATAGTGTAGATAATTATAAATATTAATATTGCTATATACTTTAAAGAATGCTCTTTAGTGTTCTTCCATAGAGGTGTGAAAATTAAATATGTCATATGCCTTATCGAAGGAGAGATTTCCTAAGAAACCGGATGTAGCATATGTATCAGAAGTTTGCAGGAAAGATTTTAAAAAATTTAAAGATAATAAGGGAAAAGTATTGATTGAACATCTTAGTTCATTAATCAAAGATCTTGAGACTAAAGGGATTAAGCCAGACTTATATACCAAACAAAAAGATGCTTTGGAAAGTGTAAGTGAACTGATTAAAATGGGTGCAGAAGAAGTAGCTTTTACTCAGTTTACTAAAGCATTTCCGTATTGCCTACCCCATCGATCCATATTTTAGTGCCTTTCAAAGAATTGTTCTATATCCTTTGCAATTTTAAAAAGTTTTTCAAGTTTCTGAACTGATAAATCAGAAGTTTCAAAAATTATATGCTGACAATCGTATTTAGTAAAATTAAATTCAATTATATTAATATTAAAACTTTCTCTCTCATCCCATAAACGGGATCCCGGATACGGCGTAGCAGCAAAGTAGTTTATTTTGTCATTAGTATCTAATGGTAACTCTTTAATGAATTCTAAAGTTTCGTGAAAAGTAAGCTCAGTTTCTCCAGGTAGTCCTAAGACAAAATAAGCCTGTATGGGGATATTTACTGCTTTCAAATGATTTATTCCAGAAATTACTCGCTTAGGATCTTGGTATTTCAAATTGTTTTTCAACACTTTTAAGCTAGCGGATTCAACACCAGTAGCGATGAGCTTACAACCAGCTTCTTTGAGCAAACGGGCATCCTCACCAGAAATGCTATCAACTCGTAGTTCACATCCCCAAGGTATCTCGATCTTATTGTCAATAAACAATCGACAAAGGTTGCGAAAGGATTTTCTATCTATGTTTATGTTATCGTAAAAGTTGATATAATTGTACGTTTGATAAGAAATTATATCTCTAATTTCAGATAAAATTGAAACTGAACTCCTTATCCTAGTTTTTGGAAATAATTTTTGCCTAGAACAGAATGAACAGGCATTGGGGCATCCCCTATTGACTATCACGCTTGCTACCCTATAGTAAAAGTTTTCCTGGGACAGGAGGTATCTTGACGGTAACGGAATTGTTTCTATATCAATTGGTTTTGGAAATCCTGTGAAAATAACATCTCCTTCTAAATTCCTATAAGCTAAACCCTTAATTGTATCTAACTCTCTTTCGAAAGCTTGAAAGCTCATTTTATTGTTTTTATCTCTTATTATAAGATTCGTTAATTCAAGGAAAGATGTTTCCGATTCGCCTACACATATAAAATCGATTACGGGTTCATTTTTTAGGATTTCTTCATATTGAAATGAAACATGAGGTCCTCCAAGAACCACAATCTTTTCTCTATTAGATTTTTTTATCAATTCAGCAATCTGCTTAGTCAGATAAAAGGTATTAGTAAGCGAAGTAATACCAATAATATCATGTCTTTTGGCTTTTTCAAGAATAGCATTCTTGATGAACTCTTTATTAAGATCGTCATTTTGCTCAAAATAATATTGCTCTAAATCCAAAATTTCTACTGATAAATTGTATCTATCCAAAACAGCTGCCAAATATAAAATTCCAAGATTTGGTTCCCTAAAAAATTCAGTTCGAAATTCAGTAGGTTTTTTAGTAGTTTTTGGATTTATTAAAAGAATCATGGTAATTATTTATGATTAGATTAATTATTTTAGGTCTTATTATCATCCCCAGCTTATTCATCAACATTACCACTTTCTTCCTCTGACTCAGTATCTGGCAGTGCATCTGGAATTTGGAAAGCTGCCATCAATGTATCCATGACACCTTTGTTACTTATTTTATCTTCGTGAATAATTGGAGTTTTAATACGAAGAGAAGGTAAATTTTCATAGCTATTGACATATAATTCAATCCCTTGAATTGTTCTGTTTCTTACAATTATTCGGGTTGAGTAATTCCGGTCATTAAAGAATGTAAAACCGTTATTTAACCTACCCATCTTCACTAAATTAGTTGAATATTGCTCCTCTTTAAGTATTGCTTCGGGAGTATCTTCTTCGGAGTAAATATTACCTGCTATGATAAGAAAAATTCTTTTTATATCTTCCGGTTGAGCATAAGAATTAATATTTTCCATAGCTTTACTTAACCGGGGATTGTGAATAATTATATCCCCTACAGTTCCATCAATAACGGCTTCGGAGAAATCTTCTTTGCCAATAGACTGTGCTCTACCCGGTTCGACGGACTGTACCATTACTTCTTGAAATTCGGGATCCTCTGTAGAATACATATTTAGGGGATAAACTCGATAAAAAAGTTTTAATTGTTGACGGAGCATACCCGCTAAGATCCCACCATAAATTTGAAGCTTGAAAGGGCTAATTCGCCCGTTATGTGTCCAGATTCTTTTTTTATTGTGATCTACGACCAAGTAAACCTTTCGACTATTCATAATATTAATAACTTCTCCTACTACAGAAACATCGTCTATCTCTATAGTCACAAAGTACGGGAACTCCCTCACTTCTAGTACTTCAAAAATCTGCGTCATATAGATAAATCCCAATTTAGGTTTATATTTTTAATAGGAGGTGATCTTTAAAAAAAATTGTATTTTTTTTTGTAAATTAATAATTTGTGTTTTAAAACACATTAAACATAAAATTTTTAAATTTTAGGATATTACTCATAGTAATTTCCTTTTTGTTAGTTCGATAATAATGAGTTCAGAGAAAAGAGTATACAAACTTAACATTTCTGGTGGAAACCTAGGTCCCGGAAAAGGCTTATCTAAGCTAATTGAAATAGATGAAAAAAAATCACGCCTTTTTGAAGGAAAAAAGATTGGGGACTCGATTAATGGCGGTCTAATTGGATTTCCTAATTACGAATTTGGAATAACCGGAGGTTCAGACGCTAGCGGTTTCCCAATGAGAAAGGGCGTTCACGGTCCCGTAAAGAAAAGGATTCTCGTTTCAAAAAAAGGGATCGGGTATAAACCTAGAAGAAAAGGAGAAAAGCGAAGAAAAACTGTTAGGGGCAACGAGATTACCTTTGATATGACACTGATCAACCTTAAAGTTTTAAAATACGGGGAAACTGAACTTTTTAAAATAGCAGAGGAATAGAAACTATATTTAACAAAGTGAGATGACACTTCCATGGTTAAAGTAAAAAAATGCTCTTTTTGTGGCTATGATATCCCAATCGGCAAAGGACACATGTATATCAAAAAAGATGGGACAATCTTTAACTTTTGCACTCATAAATGTAGAACTGCTTTGTTGGTTCAGAAAAGAAACCCCCGTAAAGTACGCTGGACTGCACTCTATGGGAAAGAATAATATAAATATAATTAAATACGTGTTATAACTCTAAATTATAACTCTAAATAAAGCTATAATTCAATTTTTAAAAAAGGTAAGTAATTTAATGAAAGTTTTAATTATTTTTGATACAAAACATGGAAACACTCAAAAGGTTGCGGAATTAATTGCTGATGGAATTAACTCAGTTGAGGGCAACGGAACAGAGGTTGTGAATGTAAAAAATTTTGACCTTAACGAAAATGAGACTTACGATTTAATATTAATTGGATCTCCAAACCATGGGGGACGCAATACAAAGAGTATTAAGAAATTTATAAACAATCTTTCCATTAGTACCGTAAAAGTCAATTCTTTTGCTGTTTTTGACACCTACATGAAAAGCGACTTTGAAAAAGCTGTTAAGAAGATGGAAAAGCAAATTAATGATGATTTTCCAAATTCAACCTTAGCTCTTCCAGGATTATCAATAAAAGTTGGTGGAATGAAAGGTCCAATTGTAGAAGAAGATTTATCAAAATGTAAAGAATATGGAATTAAGTTGGCTAAGAAAGGGTAAAGGACATCTTTTAAAGCTAATAAATCTAAAATCTATTCTTTTGTTAAAGATTACTGCAATCTTGGGAATTTCAAAAGATCATCTATTAAATCTACATGTCCAACAATCATACGTTGGCAACAGAATCTTTCGATACCCAACTTTTTAAAAGCATCCTCTGCGGGTTCGCCTTTTTCTATTAGTTCTAGATAAGGTTTATAGATATGAGCAATTAGTTTGCCGCAAGAAAAACATCTTATGGGAATAATCATGATACATGATAAAGAGAATGATTCTAAAAAAATTTTACTGTTATTCCAAACCAAAAATTTTATTTTATATCCATTATTAAATACAACATTAAAATCGATGATTTATGATAATATATTAAGAATATATATTGGAAAGAGAAAAAAAAATGAGCTATATAAAATATAAAGTTCCTGATGCGTTAAAAGATGATATTAAGAACATCTTAAGCACGATTGCCGCTACGCGAGATTCGAAATTAAGAAAAGGAATGAACGAGGTAACCAAATCAATAGAGCGTTCGCTAGCGAAACTCGTTATCATGGCTGAAGATGTTAGTCCACCAGAAATTTTGTTTCACATTCCTTTGTTGTGCGAAGAAAAGTCAATTCCATATGGCTATGTATCCACGAAAAAAGAATTAGGAAATTCAGCCCGTATTAATGTAGCTTCTTCTGCCATCGTAATTGAGAATGTAGGAACTGGAAACGATCGAGCTTTAGATGATATTATAAAGAAGTTAGAAGCATTAAAAAAATAATCTGGTGAATCATCTTATCAAAAACAGATAAATCAAAAGGAAAAGACACGTATGATTATTCAATTCCCGCTGAAGTTCTTCAAATCGTTGGTAGAACGGGATTAACGGGTGAGATCAGCCAAATTAAGGTAAGGATTCTTGAAGGTCCAGATCGAAATCGTATTCTTACGAGAAATGTTAAAGGTCCAATACAAGTTGGCGATATCGTGATCTTACGAGAAGTAGAACGAGAAGCGCGAAAAATTCGTAAAAGAAGATAATTTTTTTTATACTATTTCTTTTTTAATCATCAAAGAATCCTAATAATTGCATATTTTTATATTCCGTATGAAAGAACTCCCTAAGAGCAATTCTGATTGCCTCTGAGCGGCTGGGAACGATTTTCAGTTCAATTAATTTTTTAATATTTGCATCATATATGTCAGGAATATTGATGGTTATATTTTGCATGGCAGGTCTTTTCTCTTTCTCGGGGCTCGGCAAAATTAAATTCACTAAAGTTATTAATTTTCAAAATGTGATTCAGAAAAGCGTAATAACTAGTAAGAAAAGTTATTTTATATTATTAACCCTTAACTAAATCAAACTTTTTGATAATAAATTATAAGTTAAACTCGTATATAAAATTATCTCTCTCTATTTAGAGGCTTTTAAAGTTCCCTATATCAGATGTAAATAATTTTGATGTCTTTATCTTTTAAATGAACAATTAATGTTATTAATTTAAGGACGATTGAAAAAATTTTATTTTTATAATCTATCTTCTTTTTTTACATATCGACCTCTCGTTTCAATTACTGACATATTCTTTAGAATGGCTTTACATTCGTCTTTATTCTCTATCCCATATCCTTCGCGATATCCTTCAAGAAAGGCGTCAAAACAGATGGTAAAATCGCTTCCATGCGTTGAGATCAAAACTCTCTTAAATAAATGTAGGTCAGTACTTTTATCTTCAATTGAATCAGAGTAGTCGTGTAATCCAAAATCAACGATAAATAATTCTTGAGTTGGGGTTAGGATTATGTTACTTGTAGTGATATCACCATGAATGTGACCATTTTTATGCAAATAGGCAATAGCTTTTCCTATTTCGTTTAAGTATTGCACTTTCTTTGAAGTAGTCAACGAATATAAAATATCCTTTAATTTTTCACCTTTTATATATTTCATTACGATTGTCGAGTTTTCAGCATCAATTTCGTACACAGGAGGAACTAACACCCCATAATTTTTGACTCTGATTAACGCTTTAGCTTCGTTAAGAGTTCGATTATAGCAGAGAAGCTTGTCGATTTGTTCTATGCGATATCCTTTAGGAAGTCGCTTTTTAAAAATAGCTTCCTTTCCAAACCAAGAACCATAATAAAGACTAGCTTCTGCTCCCTTGTGAATGAGTTTTTCGACAATAATTTCGTTCGACAATTTAATACAACACCTAAGATCTCCACGGAATTGTTATTTGATCCATTCGTTCTTTCGGATTTATCTGGGTTTCTGAGATGTTATTACCTCCAATAGACTCATACCTCAAAATTCCCGTCCATGCAATCATAGCTCCATTATCTCCTGCGTATTTTAGGGGGACAACCTCAAATCTAGCACCATGTTCTCTACTGATGTATTTAATCATTTCTTGTAATCGCTTATTAGCAGCCACTCCGCCTGTTAACAAGACTTCACTTTTTCCCGTGTGAGCTAAAGCTCTTTCGGTCACTTCAGTAAGCATAGCAAACGCTGTTTCTTGAAGCGAATTAGCGACATCATTTAGGGTATATTTATTTTCAAAATCCTTTGATTCAATTAATCTTTTAGCTGCAGAATAGAGCCCAGAAAAGGATAAGTCCATACCTTTTACAACGTACGGCAAGTGTAAGTAGTTATCTGACTCACGAGCTAATGCTTCAACTTTAGGACCACCAGGATGGGGTATCCCAACATCACGAGCAAATGAATCTATTAAATTACCGATAGGGATATCTAACGTTTCTCCAAAAATTTGATAACAGCCAGACTCATAAGCACTAATTATCGTATTTCCTCCTGAAACATATAACGTGAGGGGGTCTTCTATTTTGCACAAAAATCGTCCGATTTCAATATGAGCGATACAATGATTTACAGCAACTATCGGTATTCCTAAAAGTTGACTAAGCATTCTCGCAACATGAGCGCCTATTTTTAGAATTGGTGCTAAACCAGGACTTTTACTGAATGCTATAAGATCAATTTCTTTAATTGAAATCGAAGCGTCTTCTAAAGCTTTATTGATTATTCCCATAAAGTTGTTTAAATGCTGTTCCTTTACTAATATTGGGTGAATTCCTCCCTTTTCCGGAATAAACATATCGTTCACTAAACTGAGAACTTTTCCACTGAATTCTACTATTCCAACACTCCAAGTGTGTGCCGTGGATTCGATTCCAAGCGTTAGATTATTCTTCTTATTCATAAAATTCGCCTAAAATGCATATAGTTGTGTTAGTAAGTGCGATGAATGAAACGATGAAATAGAAAGAAGAAGTGATGCTGCTTATATTCAAGTTGACTTAGTACGCTTTCGAGGCGATCTTCCAGTTCGAGCGACGGTAGATGCTCCTTTTTTTCCTTTCCTTTTAAAAACAGTATATCCACAATTCCCGCATGAAGATCTATCGTAATGGTCAGCGAGAAAATACGATGGCCCGCACTTGGGGCACTCACGATGAGTCCTAACTAAAATACCATCCTCAATTTTATAATATTTTGATGCGTTTGTCATAGTAATTCATTTTTTTATAAGTATTTTTAATCGTATTCAAATAGGTGATTAAATTGTTCTTTCCTCTTCTTTAACTTGTAAATCTCTGATCGCGTATCTTTTGGTAAATTCCTTACTTGAATGTGGAAAGGTTCATAGAATTGAAGCTCTTTAGATTCCTGATAGATATTTGCTAAACCAATATCGTATGAGCTCCCGAATTGAGTTTGTATTTTTCGAATGATAGTGTACTTTTCCTTTGCGTTTTTCATAGCTGCAATTTTCTTTTTAACTTCTAACCTATTAGGTGTACTAGCATCCAAGTGTTCGATTCTAAATTTGACTTCAGTACGATCGATTATCGGGTTTTTCTTCTCTTCTAAAATTTCAATATTAAACGACATTTCGACTCTTTTAACAACAGTTTTTCTCAGTTAATCAGTTAATTTAAAGATAATTCTGAGTTATAAAAGAATAAAAGAATATTAAAAAATAAAATTTTGCTTTTTTATTAGGTAACAATGGCTGAATATAAAAGAATTGCTATGAAAGCAAGAGTCTTAATGCTCATCGAAATAATTTTAATAATTTTTATGATCACTATTTTTCTGACCCTAGGAAATATACTAGTTGGAATCTACGCTTGGATATTTATAATTAGCTTATTATTATGGGTATTGTTATTTATTATAACAGTGAAACTCTACATAAAAACAAAGAGAATAAAACCGGAGTAAAAAAAATGAATGAAAATTTAAAGATTCCACCGAATGAAAGACACAAGTTCTCCCAGCCGTTAGGCAAATTATACGCAGGAACCCGAGAAGAAACGATTATTGAAATAGAAAAAGCCATAAGAGAATATCTAAAGAAAGGGTTTGAAGTATCAGTTTATTTAGTAGGTGATATAGTAACACAAGATTTCCTCGCAAATAACTTTTTAAAACACTTTATATCGCTCTGCATTGTAGACGAAAAAACTCAAAGAAACCATATTGAGATTGAGATTAAAGATTTTTTTGAGGAAATTATTGAATTTGAAAACCCTGAGGGAGGGATAAAGAGAGAAAGCTTTACGCTTTTAGAAGAAATAGTCAAATCCAAAAAGAGAACTCTTTTGAGAGTTATCGAAGGAGAAGAGGATCTGCTCGTCTTACCCCTGGTTTTAAAAATCCTTCTCAACGATAAAATAAAGAACTTAGTCTTTTACGGTCAACCACCAATCACTGATTCAAAGAAAACGATCCCAGAAGGAATCGTTATGGTTGATGTTGAAAAAAGAATTCAAAAAGTAGTAGATAAATTTGTAGGAATGATGATGTAATACTTAATAGACAAAAAGTATTCACATTCAAGTCTAGCTTAGCGAACTCTTAAAGCGTATTTTCCAGGAAAATGAATTTTAAGATAACTCGCCATTTCTGAGTTGGTTGGGTCAATTATTATGACTTCACCTGTATAATCGTCACTAAGGCTATGTGTTTTACATTTTGGACAAACCGTCTGATTTTTAGTCATCAAGTGGCAATTTTTACAGGCCTTCTCGAGTTTTTTCATTATTTATTCCTCTTAATTTGTGTTGATTTGTTTTTGCTTAATCGTTATTCCTCGCTGACTTCCTCATCCTCTGAAGCTCCTGACTTTTTGGTCTCGATTCTTGCATATTCTTCAGCAACATCAGCTTCAATCCAATCGAGTCTTCCTAAATATTTCTGCCTCATCGTTAAACCAAGTTTACCGCTACGCCCAGTACCTAAGGAAACTGCGATTACTTTAGCTCTTACTTCATTATTGACTTCAAGTATTTTACCAGTCTCTTTGCCTATAAATCGATTTCCTACTTGTTCATACGATATATAATCGTCGCAAATTTGGGAAACATGAACTAATCCATCTAATGGTCCAAGTCGGCAAAAAGCTCCAAAATCAACTAATTCTACGACTTCTCCCTCTACCACCTCACCAAGATTTGGTTTAAATGAGAGAATGGTAAAATCAACTTGGTGGAAAGTGTTAGCGTTTCCAGGAATGATGATCCCAGGTCCTACATCAAGTACATCAACAATCGCAATAATAAATCCATAATCTCTTGTAATTATACCCTCGTATTCCTCGCTAAGAATAATTCTTGCGCTATTCCTCTTAGGTTGATTGAAAAGGAAAGGAGGTATTTCTACTTTGGTACTTATATGAAAAACGTGAAAAATAATTATACACCCATAAAGAAGATGATTATTAGTATTGTGTAAAATTAAGCATAAAATTAATAATTTGTGGTTTTAACTAATTAAAATATTAAATTTTAAGGGTATTAGTCTTGAATAAAGATAGAAGATAATTTAAATCAATTGAGCTATTTTTTCGCACGTCCTTCGGCAATCTAATAATATTAGCCCGAGCCTAACATCTTTCGTTGTAGAAACGGTCAAAACCGCGTTTGGGCCCGCTTGCATAACAAGAAGGTATCCCTCGCTCCCTTTGATGTATAATTGGTCAAAATCTCCCTTTCCCATCTCAATTATTGCTCGTTCAGACAATGATAGTAAAGCTGCAGTCATCGCGGCAATTCTAGTTTCATCGACACCTTGGGGGAGTGCGGAGGCAATAGGAAGACCTTCAGCAGACACAATTGCGGCAGATTTTACTTCTGGAATTGCTCCAAGTAATTTTTTCAAAAGATCATCTAAGGTATCGATAGATTCCATTAATGACAATTTCTCCTTCTCTGTAAATAATGATTTTTATTAGATAAATATAATATAATAGAATACAATTGAGATTATTTAAGGCTTATAATTTAAATAGATTTATAGTATTTATTTATTTTTTTTTTATTCGTTATGTATATAAAAATCTTGGATATTATTGGTTTATTAAAGGTTATAATATGTAGATAAAGATATGCGCCTTGCTATAACTTTAATCCAAAATAACCCATATAATTTTATTGTTTAATATAAAACAATTCTTATTTAGTGTTTTTTTATCGTTAATCAGATTTAAAACCTTTAATCGTTTCAATCATTAATTTTATATTTTCTGGTTTATTAGCAGCATCTATATGTTGGGTTGGACTCATTACTAATGGCGTGTTTGTCTGCCTTGCTTTTGAAATTATTTTTGTCACATATTTTTTTAACATTTTAGAGATAGTGTCGAAACCCATCAGGTTAACAATAAGATAATCTTTTCCAAGTAATGTGTAAATTTTAAAATTCGATTCGAGCTTATAAAAGCGAATAAATTTGTTCACAAACGCAGATTCGGAATATCCTGCACAATATACCAGAACGGTTACAGGTTGAATTTTTGATAAAACATCAAGAAAAAAATTCGTATTGATTTAGGTTATTAATAGGTTATTTATTTTCTTCCTTCATAACATAGCGAAACACGCAACGGTTAGTTCCGGTATCATGTCGAGATTCGAGAATAAGTTTCACATCAGGATTGTATCCTTCAAGAATTTTATAATCTACGTATTTGCAATAAATTTTTGCATATTCATCTAGGTTCCATTCTTTAGCAGCATTAATAAACGTACAATGTTTAATTTTCACTACGAAATCGCCATTAGGTGTGCTACTGATAGGGCGAAAGTTTTCAAAAGAGTTAATATCCGTATAAATCAACCAATTCTTTAAGGATAACGGGGTTTTTTCAGTCTTCACTTTTTCTGCTATTCGCTTACCCCTTTCAAGTCCAAATTCTTCAATTGCATCTTTAAGAAGAGCTTCACCTTCTTCGGGGCCTAATTTCTTAATAACATGTTTTGCTACCGTGGCAAATAATTGACCCGCTAATCCAAATCCAGGAGTGAGGTATTTATTACCAAGTTCCTTTTTTTTGTCGAGGACATCCCCCAAGTATTGAAAATCTAAGCCTTCGGTTTTTTCTTTCTTTAAATCATCCATATTCATCAAAATATATGATTAATCTTTGTTAATAATTTAATATAATAAACCAAAGAATAATTATTTAATAGTTAATTATAAAAATAATTAAAATGACCAATTAAATTGCTATCATGGATTATTGGGTTTTTGTAGAGAATCTTTATAACACAACTTTTACGCTATTTTTCTTCGTTCTAATGAGCTTGATGTATTATATTGGGGTGAAGGGTTATAGAGCCAAAAATTCTTATGGTGGAATTTCCTCGATTTTATGTGGTGTATGTTACTTAATTTTTGGATATTACAACTCGGTAGTTGGATTTTTTGCCTATCCTTATATGGGATTTATGGTGTGGTGGATTGGAATGATGCTTGTAGCGAACCTCATCTTTACAACTATTATTAAGGTTGATATCAAGAGGATGAGGAGAGAAACAGATAATGGTAGTGTTAGGTTAAAAAAAGATTCGATTTTAAGAAGATATATCAGAAGGATGACTCAAGAAAATCCCTATAAAGATGATATCCCTTTTAAAATGGAGTTAATTCGAAAAAGTTTCCATCTATCAGGTTTATTATTACTTATTGCGTTCTTTGGATTTCTAGCATTACCTCCTGTGACCTCCTTGATAAATGACGGTATCATCGTCATGATCCAGCAGTTTGAGCCTTCATACAATTTTATATGGGGGAATATTTCTAATTATCCTTTTGGATTTGGAGATTTTCAAGCAGTAGTTGAGCTTACTATGTTTGCGTTAATTGGTTCTTTAACATTTGCTATTGTATCAGATATAATTCGAATCGTTTGGGGGCCCGAATATTCAATTTTTAATTTTTTAACTAAATCTATGTTGAGAAACAAAGAAAAGAACGCAGCGGGACCACAAATTTACATCATTACAGGTTTTATCTTTTCCTATATGTTATATATGGTAGGTATCATTAATATTTTCGTTTTTTTTTCGGGAATCCTTATAGCGTGTTTAGCTGACGCTACTGCCGCAATAATAGGAAAAAAATATGGAAAACACAAAATTATACTTAGACATGGAGAAGTAAAATCCGTAGAGGGTTTTGTTGCGGGGGTTGTAGTCGCTTATATTATTGGTTTTGTGTTTGTAGGACCAGTGTATGCTTTAATGGGCACTTTAATTTTCTTTTTAACTGACTACTTACCAGCTGTTACAGCAGATAACTTATTGAATCCTATATTTATACCGATAGGTATACAATTCCTCGTTTTTCTATTAGGATTACCGATTGGATGGTTTTAAACAAATTGCACATCACTTAGGAGAGAATGCTTTACTAATTTACAATGCGAAAATTAATTGAACAGCTTAAAAATATCGAGCTAGCGATTTTTGACTTAGACGGAGTTATATACAAAGGGAATAAGCTAATATCTGACAGCGATAAAGTGATTACATCATTAAAAGAACTTAGGGTTAAAGTTGTTTATAATTCCAATAATTCTACAGTTACCAGGCAAATGTATGTAGACCGCCTTAAAGGATTTAACATTGAAAGCGAAATTTTAGATTTTTATACGAGTGCTTCGATCACAGCAAGTGAAATTACTAAGGTAAAGCAGAACGCAAAAATATATGTAATTGGAGAAATAGGATTAAAAGAAGAACTAAAAAGCTGTGGCCATGAGGTCGTTAACGCTGAATCGAATCATAAGGTAGTTGACTTCGTCATTGTTGGTCTGGATAGAGACCTTACTTATGTAAAGCTAGCTTTCGCTCAGAGGTGTATTTTAGAAGGAAGCGCTAAATTTTACGCTACTAATGCGGATGCTTCCTTGCCTGTGGCGACAGGTTTGCTACCAGGTGCAGGTGTAATGGTGAACGCTGTTGAAACCTGTACTAACCAAAAACCCGTTAAGATTTTTGGTAAACCAAACCCTGAAGGGATTCAATCGATATTAGAGGACACAAATTCGAATCCTATCCGTTCAGTCATCTTTGGAGATCGCTTAAACACAGATATTTTAGCGGGTAATCGCGCAGGTATTAATACAGCTCTCGTATTGACGGGTGTGACAAAAGCATCTGATGTTGAGAAATTGTGGGGAGATAAGGATTGTTCTCCGGAAGCAGAAATAGGAATGATTCCTAATATTGTAATAAATTCGCTGAAAGAAATATTTATGCCTTGAGTGTCATAATCCGGCTCTACGAAGCATCAATTTAGCAATCTCATTGAAAATGTCTTCGATGTTTCTTCCATCTTTTGCAGAACATTCAATATACCCATATAACTTATGATGTTTTGCCAAATCAAACGCTTCATTGCTTGGAACTGCTCGTTTAAAGCTTAAATCTAATTTTCCTCCGACCATAATTATCGGTAAAGGTTTATTATTGGCTCCAATAAAACCTTTTTTAAAGATGTTAATCCATTCAGGAAAATTTTTCAAGCTAGAATACCGCGTTATGTCATACATAAAAATTCCTCCTGATGAACCTAAAACATAGCTCGGTAATAGGAACCTAAAGCGATTTTCTCCAGCAAAATCCCAAATTTGAAGAAGAACTTTTTTGCCATCGACATCTATTTTTTTAACATGAAAATCAACACCAATCGTGATAGTGGTTGTGGACTTAAAAATGCCAGTAAGATATCTACCTAGTAATGTGGTCTTGCCTACTCCACCATCTCCGAATAAGCAAATTTTAAACATTACATCGGTTTCTCTTTCGTCTTTTTCATCGTCCAAGTTTTGATCTTTCTCGAGCGTCATTGACTTATAGCATTGATCGATTTTCCATACAATTTTGTTAGAATCGTATTTTAAACTAAAATTATAATAATAATAAAAGTCAATTATTAAAATATTAATTGTTTCCGAAACAAATTTTACCAAATTCTTTAATGCCTATGGATAGTCATAATTAGTATCGTTTTTTTCGTTAAAAATCGAACCAAAACAGCGAGGATTTGTGGACTTTTTCATTCTTACTAAATTATGTCTCACTATATAGATTAGTATAATTTTTTAGAAATAAATAATTTGAAAGTCTCGTATTTTGAATCGAATTTATTTGAACGAATTCATTTGGAGCATGTGCGTATCCTCCAATACCTAAACCACCAACTATAAAGTTCAATCCCAATTGGCTTTGTATCTGACTTAGTGGGGCTGCTGCTGCGCTTATCGGCCAAATTTGGGTAGTAAATCCGAGTTCTTTAAAACTATCTACAAGGCTTTTTACTAAAATTGAATTTTCTCTAACTTTTGATCTGTCATAGCCCATGTTTTGAATGATTTCAAAGCTGGATTTTAAATTTCTCGTTAAATCATTAACTTCCTTTTTAATTTCTTCAAAAATCAAATTTGCTGATACATCGTGAGCAAATCTAATGTCAATATTACACTCTGCCTTGTTAGCTACCATATTTTTTACTCCATTTTCCAAATAACCAGATTTTAGAGTAGAGATATTGAAAGTTGGATTAAATAAGTAATCGATAAAATTCTCCTTAGGATCATCTTTAAGAGTTTGTCTAATTCCTGCTTTTTCTTTTATTATTCCTAAATCAATACTTTCCATTAAATCCTCTATAGTGTTGTTCTCCTTTTTTGTCATCTTGTAAGGTACGCTTAATGAATGAATTTTAAATTTATTTTCTGAATAAATACCATTAAGAACGAATATCAAATCTTGAGCGGGATTGGGAATCATAGCACTGAAAGCTGAATGTGGTTCCTTGTTTGTTGTCGAAGCTTTAATGGTTAAAGATAAAATACCTTTATAACCGAGCTTTAAAACTGAAATCCCATTTAAATCTTGTTTTATAGAAGGATAATATGCATCTATGCACGAATTAAACATATTCTTTTTTATTTTAAGAGTATTTAATAGTGTGGGTGAACCTAGTTCTTCTTCCCCATCTATTAAAAACAGTAATGATATAGGAAGCTTTTCTTCTTCTTTTAAAAGTTTCACCACATTTAAAAAGCATAATAAAGGAGTTTTTGAATTGTATGCCCCCCTAGCAATAATAACCTTGCCTAATTTATCTAAAGGTTTCGGTAAATCAATAAATTCCGCTCCATAAGGATTCTTAATCCATTCTTCCTCTTTATTCACAGGTTGGGTATCGTACATCATGTAGATTAATAATCGATCTTTGATATCTCCATCAACTTCAGCTAACAGTAATGGATTCATTTCCCCTTCGATTTTTGTAATTTTTTCGCAAAAATTAGAAATGTACGTAATAATAAAATCTTTAGCTTCTTTAATTGCTTCTTTATTTGAAGTATAACTTGGAATTTTTAAAAACTGGATTAAATCTTCTTTAATAAACTTTTCATTGGTACTACGGATTAATTCCTTTAAATCATTTTTACCTCTAGAAGAGCTTTCTTCATTCATATATATTAAAATTTTAAGTCTCATTAATTAAATTATCTATTGAAAACTGAGTATGAAGTTAAATATGGATGAGTTAGAACTTCCAAAAACTGAAAAAGTTAAAAAATTAACTCAAATTATGGACTTAATTAAAGATAATGGAAATTTATTGGGTGTATTATTCGCATACCGCGACGGAGGTCTTATTGCGGAAAATTTTAAAGAAAAAATTGATTTTGATACCTTCACATCCATGTGCGCATCGGTCTTAGAAAGTGCTATAAGTTTAGGCCGTACAATGGGAGATAAAAAAGCAGCTAAAATAATCGCAGAGTTAGGAACTCAGACTATTGTTATTATTGAATGTGACGAGAAAACTTTCTTAGTCTTTGATTTAAATTACGCATCTAATTTTAATGTGATCTTAGAAAATATGGAAAATTTTATTCGAAAAATAATTTTCCTCTACTAAAAAAAAAAAATAAAGTAGAAACAATGTATAAAGAAAGATTTAACTTTGTTTATCTATGAATTTTAGATACTCTACACAAATTTGGGCAAATTGACCTAAAGCTTCTTTTTCAATTACAGCTGGGGTATCGTTTCTAGTGTGATAGTATGGTGCTAGCTCTTCTTTTAAATTCAAACCACCTATTGAGGCAGCAGGAATATTCTTTTTGCTAAAAACTGCTCCATCAGTTGCGCCAAATGGGAGTGGTAATAATTTCGCATTAAGATTCAAGTTCTGAGCTATTTCTAAGAGGGTTTCAAATACAACTAGATCGTGCTTAGCTCCTATCCCCGATTCTTTATTATGGATTACAATAAAATCTTTTTTAGCAATACTATCCATATTAACAATTGTAGTTTGATTTGAAACCAATTCGTTATAATGTGTTTTTACGTATCGTTTAGCGCCTCTTAAACCGGCTTCCTCACCTGCGAAAGAAATTAAGTGAACTCTGGTGTATTTTGGGAAGATTTCACTATTGTTCTTATTCTCAGATAAAAATTTTGCGATTCCTAATAATATAGCAACTCCAGATAGGTTATCGAACGCACCAAGTACAGGTTTATAACTATGGAAAAAAATGTAAACTAAAATGATTGGTATGAAAAATATAAAGATAACACCAAAGACCAAAAATAGAATAGGTTGTTCAATCGATAAAAGTAAGAATATCAACTTTAACAATATAGCTACAAAAATTATTGCAACCCCTAAATATCCTACATTTATTATTATTTGTCCAAATCGCTTCAAATAATAAAATGTATTAAACTCAAAGGCTGAATCGTGATGTGCAGAGAAGATTACAGTGTTTTTAATGTCATTTTTTGGATTGATTGTTCCAATTATGTTGTTTGATTCGCGTTTGGGAAAGAGAAAATCAAATGTTTCATGGTATTTCATTACTTCTAGAATAAAGTAGCTTATAGTAACTCCTATTAAGATTAATGCTAAAATTAAGAAAAGGATATCAAAAATGGGATTTAGATTAATAACACTAAGATCACCTAACAACGATATCCAAAAAAAGACTCCAGCTATTAATACAATAAGTGCTCCATATCTAATTCCTCCTAAAAAGGCATGAGGGCTACTAGTGTATGACTCTTGGTGTGTTTCGTCGCAAAACTTTTTCAATTCTGATTCTACTCTGTTGCCAGCTAATATTTCCTGTTCTGTACCTGATTCCCGAGGACCAATTTCATTGCAGATGTCTTCAATAAATTTATACATATAATTATTATCAAACATTTTTATCAATATTCTATATTTAAAACATGGGTACTTAGTCAAAAATCACAATGTTAAATAAAAATTCGCTATTGAAAAATTGAAAAATAAACATAAATACTAAATATTGAAGCTATATGAGTAGTTCATTTAAGCAAAAAATCATTGATAAATTAAGGAAGGAATATGCACCAGTAGAACTAAGTCCAAAAGCAAATTTAACATCGATCTATAAAAATATATTCAAGCCTCTAGTTAATAGAAAAGATTTCAATCTCTTGTTTGAGCTTTTTGATACAAATGAAGTCATATTGAGAGCGTGGAGTTTTCTAGGTTTGCATCATGTTTTAGAGGAAACTTCTGTTTATGAAGAGGAGAGAATAAAAAGAATTCAAGAGATAATATTAGAAGTTTTAAATGATAGTAGAGAAATCAGCTATTATGGCGATTTAGTTGAACTTCGAACTTCGCTACGCGAACACCACGTTAGGAGGATTTGCGAATTAAACAAAAAATTAAGCTTCAAACCCGCTTTTGAGTATTGTTTATCTTTTGATAAAGTGACAGACAGTGTGGTTTCTGATCTGATTGAAAATGTTGTTTCTAAAACTGCTGCCCTAAATGTAGAATCGTTAATTTTAAGACTCGCTAATAATATAAGTATAAGGGACTTTCATCTTAAAGATCAAATGGTTCAATCATTCGAAAACCTTTCTCAAGAAGGAAATGTTACCAAATTAAATGAAATCACAAGTCTCTTTAAATCATACCTAACTCAAATAAAAGAAGACAAGATTACGGACCAAGAATTCTTAAAAAATGTAAAAGCACTTCAAGAAAGCATTTTCAGGGTTGGTGCGATATTAGGACTATCACTTGAGGAAGAAACTCTCGAATTTGTTAATTCTTTAAGATATCCATATGGTTCATTATATCTTATTGCGAAGAGATATTATAATAACAACAAGTTCGTATCAATTATCTTAAGAAAATTGGAGGAAAGCGAAAACCCTAACTTCATATCAGAAATTCTAAAAGCAATTTTGGTACTAAAAGAAAAAATTGAGAACTGGGAAGATTTAATCATTGAAACTGTAAGAAATTTTCAGATCGTCGATGGGAGTCTCATTAATGACATGCAGGAATCAGATCTTATCGACCAAGAATTGATCGTGAATTTACTAAACGATGGGGATAAGTGGTCATTGGAATTTATTCGAGAGTTTTTTATTGATAACCCAGAAATGCTTGAACAATGGCAAGATGTTAAAAATGAATTCATAAAAATTTTAAAATTTACTACAGTAAAAACACCAGATGAAAAAAATGCTCTTCTGAAGAAGAAAGAGATGATCCTCAAGCTAATTATAGATTTACAAATCGAAGAACTTGTACATTTTTGCTTAGAAAATCTCCAGAGTTTAGAGGATAAAAATCTAAAAAAACTTGCAGTTTTTTCTATTCTTAAGTTCGGAGAAGAAAGCCTTTTGTTGGAATTGAAGGAGCTAATGAAGAAAGATGCTGATTTAGCAAAAGTAGTCTTAAATTTTATCGATAATTTGGACAGAAATGAATGGAAATTCTTCTATTGAGTTATTAAAATAATAATTCTTTATGTTAAATATTAAAGTAATAATCATCTGAAATATTAGGGGATTTTTTTGGATAAGTTAGATATTAGAAAAGGTATGACGGAAGAAGAAATTGATAGTGTTGTTATGAAGGCTTTAAACATGATGACACTAAAAGAAAAAGTTGCAACTATGTCAGGATACAATTTTTATTTACTTTTGTTAAAAGATCTTAAGTTTGGGGTGCGTCCATATCCTGGTGGAGGCGTTAAGCGATTAAATATCCCCCCATTTTTATTTACTGATGGGCCTAGGGGAGTCATTATGCCAGGATCTACTTGTTTTCCAGTATCGATGGCTCGAGGTGCATCTTGGGACATATCGCTTGAAGAAAAATTAGGCGAAGTTATTGGGAAGGAAGTCCGTTCTCAAGGAGCTAATCTTTTTGGAGGTGTTTGCATAAATCTTTTACGTCATCCCGCTTGGGGAAGAGCTCAAGAAACATACGGGGAAGATTCATTTCACATTGGCGAATTTGGAGCTGCATTAGTTCGTGGAGTCCAAAAACACAATGTAATGGCTACAGCAAAACACTATACCGCTAACAGCATAGAACATTCACGTTTTAAAGTCAATGTCCAGATTAGTGAAAGAACATTAAGGGAAGTTTATTTACCTCATTTTAAGCGTTGTATTGAAGAGGGGTGTGCAACTGTTATGTCGGCTTATAACAAAGTACGTGGTGAATATTGTGGCCATAATTCATATTTATTAAAAGATATATTAAAGGGTGAATGGGGATTTGATGGTTTTGTCCATTCAGATTGGATGAACGGTCTTAAAGATACAATTAAGGGGATCTTGGGAGGTTTAGATGTTGAGATGCCCCGTGCTAAATATTATGGAAAAAAGTTAGAGAAGGCAATAAAATTAGGAAAAGTTCCTATAAATCTCGTGGACGATTCCGCAAGAAGAATATTACGTAAGGTATTAAAGTTCACCACAAAAGAAGATCCCCAAAATTATGGCTCAGATCTAATTGGTTGCGATGATCACGTTCTCTTAGCTCGCGAAGTTGCTGAAAAAAGCATGGTTCTACTCAAAAATCAAGACAAACTTTTACCATTCAATATTAATGAGATGAATACTTTAGCAGTATTTGGACCTTTAGCTGATATGAAAAATACGGGCGATCATGGAAGTAGCCATGTTCGCCAGAAAAATATTATTACCCCCCTGCAAGGGATAAAAAACAGTGTTGGGAATAAAATAAACATAATTCATAACGAAGGTAATGATGTTGATGTTGCTCAACAAATTGCCCAAAGCGTAGATTCTGTTGTATTAGTTGTTGGATATACATCTAAAGATGAGGGAGAATATATTCCTCATATTTCAAAAGGATTAGGAGATCGAACTAACCTTGGATTAAAAGAGAATGATATTAAACTGATCGAGGCTGTCGCAAAAGTAAATAAAAAATGTGTCGTTGTACTGGTTGGAGGAAGCGCGATCCTTATGGATGGGTGGAAAGAAAAAGTTCCTTCAATACTAATGGCTTGGTATTCCGGAATGGAAGGAGGGAACGCATTAGCAAATATTCTTTTCGGTGAAGTTAATCCAAGTGGAAAAATACCATTTACAATTCCCAAAGAGACTGCCCATTTACCATATTTCGATATGTATGCTGACGAGATTGAATACGGTTATTATCACGGATATACTTTGATGGAAAAAGAAAATTTTGAACCCGCATTCCCTTTTGGATTTGGGTTGAGTTATACTGAATATTCGTATAAAAATATCAGAGTAGAATCAACTGAAGCTAAATTTATTGTTAGCGCGGATGTTTCGAACATTGGAGCTATTGCCGGTGAAGAGATTGTACAATTATATGTAGGTTTTGAGAATTCTAGCGTTGATCGTCCCTTAAAACTGTTACGCGGATTTAAGAGAGTCGCTTTAAAACCTACAGAAACAAAGACGGTATCAATTGATGTGAGGAAGAAAGATTTAGCATGGTATAATCCTGATAATAGAGTATGGGAAGTCGAGAGTATCGAATATACTATTTACATTGGATCTTCTTCTAAAAATGAAGATTTACTCACTGCACAGATTTACCTATAAAATATTAAGTTAATTAAATCATTCAATTTTAAGAGCCCCACGATTTGGCTCCCAGTCTAGACTTTGATGCTCGAAATATTGTTTATACAACGTGGCATATTTTCCTCCTTGTGTGAGTAAAGAATTATGAGTACCCTCTTCAACAATTTGCCCGTTATCCATCACAATTATTCGA
>DATKTW010000097.1:0-22472 GCA_035530895.1 Candidatus Nanopelagicaceae bacterium | reverse complement strand
TACCGATGGTGATCCCATATATGATTCTATGGGGGATCCAGTGGAGGTTCCACATAGTTCAGAGCTAACCCACAGATTAATATTAGGAAATGTTGATGATTTTGACTTTGCTTTACCTACTAAAGATGGAAACGAAGTTTCTTGGGGTCTTACTTTAGACCGAGCGACTCTCACTCCAGTTCCAGTTGGAGTAGATTTAGATTCTTATCTAGGAGCTACTGAAGAATCCCTTGCCTATATTCATTTTGGATTTACTTTCGAACCAAAAGAGATAAATTTAGCTACTAATGATGGTGGCACAGTGCCTGTTTTACATGGAGCTGTTAAGTTAGACCAATTTTTTGCTCCTTGGAATGGTGATACAGCGCCCGGAGCTCATAATCAAATATTAGGATTAGATCTTGCTATAATTTATGTTTCAACAGTCTTACATTTCCACCTTAAAATCGATACAATTGGAGACGACCCAGTCGAAGGGTTAAATCCCGCAGAAGATTACGATGAAACAACACATTCGCTTAAGATTGGTAATTATCTATCTCCTAACATAAAAGATAAGCTCGCTTTTGTTGACATTGCTGGACCAAATTACCTCTATGGTCCGGAAGGAACAGCTACGAGCGCACCCGCATCAACAAGCATACTTCCAGTTGCTTTATTTGAAGCTGAAAAAAATGCGCATCAAACATTCGAAGGCACTCCGGGTGAGGTTGATACTTTTGCTGCCGATATTAGCTTGAACATTAGCTTCAATGTTATGGTTTACGCTGTATGTTTTCCAATGTTCGAAGACGGAAGCGGAATATGGCACGATCCTACATTCAGCGTGTTCATGGTTTTTGAAGCCACAGGTTTCTGGGCTTTAATTCTCTTGATTGCTGGTGTCGGTTTACTTGGTGTTGCTACCATTTTAATTAAAAGGCGTAAAGATTCGAGATTTTAGCACTCAATCAAATTAAATAACACTCTTTTTTTTATTTTTTTATTTTTCTGGCTTTAAAATCGTTAAGGATAATTTTAAATTCAGAGTTATCAAAGTGATCTTATCCAATTATTATTAGAAAAAATAAGGTAAGACACGAAATGCATACTAGCACAAGCAAATCATACCAAATTGACGAGAATAAAAGATGGTTTCAAAAGTGGTGGCCAAAAAGTGTGCCATACAACGCAGAGTTTGAGGAAAAATCGTTAAATGAGATGTTAGATGCCCAAGTTGAGAAGTATCCCGATCACAATCTAATATGGTTTCTCGACACGTGGGTAACTTATAAGCAATTTCAAGATTATGTTAAGCGGTTAGCTACTGCTTTAGTGGATTTAGGAATACAGAAGGGTGACGTCGTAGCTATCCATCTACCAAATTGCATTCAATATATCGTGTCTTACTATGCTATTACGCGGATAGGTGCAATCGCTACCGGTATAAATCCAACATACCAGCCTATTGAAATTTTACATCAAATACATATTGTTAAACCTAAAATGCTAATCGTGTTGGATTCGTTATATGAACCTTACATCAGCCCCATAATTGGAAATACAGATATTGAAATTGTAGTTTATAGCAACCTTGTTGATTTAGTTCAGATGTTTGGAACTAAGAAAGTTCTTGGAAAGTTCTTAAAAAAAATTCCAACAGGAAAATGTGATTGCGAAGGAGCAATCAAATTCAAAGATCTTATGAAAACTGAACCAAGAGATGCCGATATAAATATAAAAATTGACGTAAAAAAGGATGGGGCTACATATATTATGACAGGAGGAACAACAGGTTTACCGAAAGCTGCAGTATTAACCCATTTTAATGTAGTATCGAATGCAGAACAATGCAAGCTATGGTTAGGAGGGGAGATGCCAGATATAGGAAATATAGGCATACTTCCTTTATTTCATAGTTTCGCTCACACTATTGTCATGAACACTTCTATTGCAATAGGAGGTTGGATGATGCTTTTCCCATCACCACCATCTCAAGACGAGTTATGTGAGCTAATAGAGAAGCTACCATGTTCAGAAGGTTTGATATACGCGGGGGCAGAAATTTTGTTTATAAAGCTTGCCGAATTAAAACATCTAAAAAGAAGATATCCAGGAGTAATGGGAAAATTAAAATTATGTATTTCTAGCGCTGGACCTTTACATAAACATGTACGGGACGCTTTCGTTAAAAACACGGGAGGAAGGATTGTGGAAGGATATGGATTAAGTGAAGCCGGTCCCGCTGTAAGTGCAGGCAATTTATTTGGGGAAAGTCCGGTTGGAGTAATAGGTATGCCTTTTCCAGGAACAGGATGGGGTATTTTTCACTCAGATGATTTTTCTAAAGGACCTATTTGCTTAGGAAATCCCGATGATACTAATTTTGGAGTTGACCATACTGGAGAAATATGTGTTTTTGGTCCTCAGATTATGAAAGGGTATTTGGACCAACCCGAGGAGACAGCTGAAACTTTAATTGAATACAACGGAAAAACATGGTTGCTAACGGGTGATATTGGATTCATGAATGAGGATGGGACAATTGAAATTAGGGACCGTAAGAAACAGTTGATTAAGTTCAAAGGTTTTTCGGTCTTTCCAAAGGAGGTAGAAGAACTCTTATTGAAGCACCCTGATATTCTAGAAGTCGCTGTATCGGGTCTACCTGATGAAAAGTCAGGAGAATTGATAAAAGCCTGGGTTTCGATAAGGGAAGACTCTGATTTATCACCACATTCGATTAAAGAATGGGCTAAAGAAAATATGGCTCATTATAAAGTACCTCAAAGTATTGCTATTATTGGAGATTTACCAAAAAACATCATAGGAAAAGTTCAAAGGCGTGCTCTCCAAATAAACGACCCTATCTGGAAAGAAAAATATGGGGAATAAAAATACCCTCCTCAATTTCTTTATAGTTAAAATCTTTTCATTTTAAAAGATGTTTCTAAACTACTTCTAGAAAGAAAATTCTTGGTTTTAAATATAGTCAATAAATAATTTTTTAATTTCTATAATAACGAAAATAAAATACTATGATGCATTTAAACATTTAAAACAATTTAGATAGCAACGAGAGTGAGTAAAAATACCTATTATAAAAGAAGATACTTATCAAGTAAATGAAAATAAATTATGGTTCAAAAAGTGGTGGCCTGATAACGTTCCAAAGAATGTTAAATTCGATGAGAAAACGGTAAATCAATTTTTAGACACCCAAGTGGAAAAATATAGCGATCAGAATTTTATCTGGTTTTTGGAGACATGGGTTACATATCGTCAATTCCACGATTATGTTTTAAGTCTTGCAACAGCTCTTCACGACCTAGGTGTTAAAAAGGGCGATGTTGTAGCTATGCTTATGGGAAATTGCATTCAATATGTAGTTTCTTATTTCGCAATAACAAGAATAGGAGCAATCGCATCGGGAATTAATCCAACATACAAACCACTAGAGATATTACACCAATTAGATATAATTAACGCAAAATACTTAATTGCTTACGATGCTTTTTTTGACGAGAAGAGTAAATCTCGAATAAAGAAAAATTTACCTTATATTGGAGAGATTCTTGGTAAAAGCTCAGTTGAAAAAGTTATCTATACTAATCTTGCTGATTTAGCTCACGGTTTAGGTTTCAAACGTGTATTAGGAAAGAAACTAGGAATCATTCCTAAGGGAAAAGTAAATGTCCCCGGCGCGGTTAATTTTATGGATTTATTAGACACCATACCAAACGTTCCTGAAGTTGAAATTGATGTTAAAACACATCCAGTTACATATATTATGACAGGTGGAACAACGGGGTTACCAAAAGCGGCTGTATTGACTCATTTTAATGCAGTTTCTAATGCGGAACAGTCCAAATATTGGCTTGGTGGTGAGAAACCGGGAATAGGAAATGTTGGGGTACTTCCCTTTTTTCACAGTTTTGCTCATACAATAGTTATGAACGCAACTATCGCATTCGGAGGATGGATAATGATTTTTCCAACGCCTCCACCCACAGAAGAATTATTAGAACACATTGAAGAGTTACCAGCCCCAGAAGGATTAGTTTATGCCGGTGCTGAAATTTTATTTAAGCGATTAGCTGATTTTCCAGATATTAAAGGAAAATATCCTAAAGTAATGGGTAAATTAAAATTATGTGCGTCAGGAGCTGGACCTCTACACAGACCTGTCCGTGATGCTTTTGTAAATAACACAGGAGGTAATATCGTAGAGGGATATGGATTAACAGAAACTTCGCCTCTTGTTAGCGCAGGCAATCTCTTTGGTGAAAGTCCAATAGGAGTTATTGGATTACCTGTACCAGGCACTGAATGGGGAATATGGCCAACTGATAATTTTGACGATGGACCCATCTGTTTAGGAAACCCAGATGATAAGAATTTTGGAGAAGAACATTCTGGTGAAATCTGTGTACATGGACCTCAGGTGATGTACGAATATTTAAATCAATCAGAAGAAACCAGCGACACTATTAAAATTTATAAGGGAAAATTATGGCTCTTAACTGGAGATATTGGTTTTATGAATGAAGATGGAACTATTGAGATAAGAGATAGAAAAAAGCAACTCATTAAAGTAGCAGGACATTCGGTTTTTCCAAAAGAGGTGGAATCGATGTTAATGAAGCACGAAGCAGTGTCTGAAGCAGCAGTGTCTGGTCTACCCGATCCTGCTGGAAAAGTCGGCGAGATTACCAAAGCCTGGGTTGAATTGAAACCTGAATACATCGGTAAGATTACTGAAGAGGAATTAATTACATGGATTCAAGAAAACTTAACAAAATGGAAGTGCCCAGCAATAATTGAGTTTATCCCGGAAGTTCCTAAAAATATCCTTGGTAAGGTTCAGCGTAGGGTATTACAAATCAACGATCCAATCTGGAAAGAAAAATACGGTCAATAGCCACCACTTAAGAAGTCCTAAAAAACTAGAATTTATTTAATTTTTTTAGATCTTTTAAATTTTGAATATTATTATGAAAAAATTCCTAAACTTACCATTTTTATAGTAGTTTTATTAGTTAGAATTAATATTCTATTCAAATAGAATAAATATTATTAAAAGTTTACATTTTTTTTAATAAATTATAATAAATATCAATTTTGAGGATTGTTAGAAATTACTGAATTAAACATTTATATATTAGAAAAAATAATTCACGAAATCGCTCCTGAATTAATTGATATTTATAACATACGGGAAGATGAATCAGAAGAACAACAGATAAAGACCGGACGCCTTCACGAGAATCGAATTTTAGGCATCATGCTTAAATTCTTTCTCGAAGGTAAAAAAAAAGTCACAACGCGTGAAGTAGAATTAGAGTATAAGAAATTTTTTAAAAATATCGCTCGATCCACTATTTCTACCTACTTAAATATCCTAAAAAAAGAAACGACGCTATATAAAGAACGGGACGGAAGGTTAGTAAACTATATCCTTCATGAAGATCCACCTTATGAAATTAGCCCATTTTGGTTCACACGATTGTTCTGTGTTGACCCCGCCTATTTTTACAGAGCCACATATTTCTCAAGTTTATACTCAATTGCAGAAATTATCGTGAAAAAATACATGAAAAATGGTATCTTAAATGAAATAGTCGAATCTTTTAGATACTTAATTGGTATTATAATACTATATATTCTTAAAAATAGAAGCTCAAAATGCGTTTTATGTCAGTTCGGCAAACAGGAAAGATATAGAGATTTACTGGACGCTATAAATTTAGCATTAAAAGATAGAACTGACGTGTTACCAGGCGAGCTTCAAAAAATTCTAAAAAAGAGCTACGCTGAAATACCCAATTTTGGAGGGTATCGTATTAGTGATGCAGAAGAAGAAATTGAAATTATCGAGCAGTTAATTAGGTATGCGAACCAATATAAGAAGGACATGGAGTATCAAACAATGGTGCTAAATCGGAGGATTAATACAAGAGTACCCGAAAAAATTACTGAAATCATAAATAGATAATATTGTTATAAGAAGTAGTGCTTTTTTTGCAAATAAATGGTTTAATATATAGAGTATAATTATTTAATCTCTATCTTGCGTCATTAAGCATTAATCTCGTTAATGCTTCGAAAGTTTTTTCTACATTTTCCCCAGTTTTAGAGCTTGTTTCAATAAAACCATTCACATTTCTTGATTTCGCAATTTTAATACCTTCAGCAGATACGACTTCTCTGCTTTCTACTAAATCTGCCTTTCCTCCGACAACTATGATGGGAAATATGTCTTCAGCTCTTATTTCTTTTCTTATAACGCTAAGCCAATCGTCAATGTGAGCAATTGAGGAAAAATTAGTTATATCATATAAGAACAGACCGCCACGAGCACCTCTCACATATGTAGGGAGTAAAAACCTAAACCTTTCTTCGCCTCCAAAATCCCAAATTTGCAATTTAACTTTTTGTTCGTCAACTGATAGGCTTTTTACTTCAAAATCTACTCCGATCGTCATCGTTTGATCTGATACAAATAAATTCGTTAAAAATCTTTGAGTTAGAGTGGTTTTACCGCATCCTGCGTCTCCAAAAATAATGATTTTAAAGGTGGCGTCGTACATTTTTATTCATTTTTCTCCAAATAAAAGTATCAATCTTGATTGTTTTGTCTTTTCTAGTAAATTGATGTAATAAGTATTTATTTTAATTTGATTTCAAATATAAATTATCTTTCTAGTATTTATAAATGTTTAAATGATTGTATTATTAAAAATTCTAATAACCTTAAAAATTTACTATAAGAATTGTTTTAAATAATTATCGAATTAGAAGAGTAAAATTATCTATTTTACGTAATTGTTTAAGATATTGCTTGAAAATTAAAGAGTAAATCAGTATTGAGATAATATGAAAGGCGTTTTTAATTGGACAGATTATTTTAAACCCGATCCAGAAAAAGTAACAGCGTTAAAATCTGCTTTTAAGGCAAATAAAATTTATGCAATGGGTTTAATGCCTGTAAGGGGCAAAGGAGGATTTCGAAAGTTAGATTACGAGTACGCTGAGAAAGGATTGAATGTAAAAGAAGTTATGGATAAAATAGAAGAAAGCCATTTTAATGTCTTTGGACTTGTTATTAAAGATACTGACGGAGCGTGCATGTGGGATACGAAAGTCGGATGGAATCCCGTTAACAGAGATATTTTAGGGGAATTCTGTGATGCAGGTAAAGATAGAAATATAAGGATAATGGCTTCGTTCACAAGTATGAACGATGCCTACCAAGGTGTTATTCACCCTAAGCGCGTTAGTATACATGGGACAACGGGTAAAAAATCCGGAATTCACTACAAGAAGGGGGAATTATCGACCCACAACGAAGGTGAGATGAGAATTGATTTGCCTGAGGGAGTATCATTTGAAGATTACAAGAAGAAGGTGCCCTTTCTTACCGAAAAGTTTGATCAAAAGAAGGGAAAGGCAAGGGGAACTAGAGGAGAAGGATATATCCCTACTACTAGTTTTATGTGCCCTAATAGCAAACATGTTGATTATCTTATAAAACTAGCAGATGAAGTAGTAAATCAATATCCTATAAGGGGTTTTTTTGCTGATTATATCAGGTATGACGGTGCTTTTAAGGATTTATGCTGTTGTGATCAATGTTTAGAAAAGTTCAGAAAAAACCATGGAGATAAGCCTAAAATGATGAAAAGCTCTGATTGGTACGATTTTAAATCAAATACTATAGCGGAGTACGCTAAAAAACTGCATAAGGTCATAAAAAAAGGAAATAAAGACTGTACTTCAGGATGGTTTTGTCTTCCTGGACCTAAAAAGATGTTTACTCGGAAACGCTTAGGTCAAGATTGGACGAAACTTTCTTCAATTTTAGATGTTGCATCACCTATGGAATATCCATATTTGATGGGAACTCGGGATGATGGATGGTACTGGGGCAAGGTAGGTAATTTTTTCTATTGGTATTTTTTGAGGAACATGAAAAACCGAATCCACGAATTTAAAAGCCCATTACTAGCGATTACAAATTCTGTTGAATGTAATACTGATGAAATGTTGAAACAAATGAGAGGTTTCAATTTTGGTTTAGGAATTGCTGTTTTTAAATATTTTGGAACAACTGAGGCTCAATGGATTGCATTAAAGGAATACGCAGAAAAAGAAATTGGTTTAGAGAATTTAAATTAGCACTAAGACGAATTAATCAATTCACTGTATCGAAAACAATCTGTCGTATGGTCATTTACAACTCCAATTGCTTGTAAAAAGGAGTAAATTATTGTTGTTCCAATAAATTTAAAACCTCTTTTTTTCATATCTTTGCTAATTCTGTCAGAGAGTTCAGTGTATGAAGGTAAAGCTTCTAACTTTTTCCAAGAATTATGAACTGTCCTATTATTTACAAAATCCCAGACATATTTATTAAATGAGCCAAATTCTTCTTGAACTTTGAGAAAAGATTTAGCGTTTGTGATTACGGATTGAATTTTTAATCGATTTCGAATTATTCCCTCGTTTCGCATCAATTCCTCGATTTTATTTTCTTTGTATTTTATAATTCTATTGTAGTCAAAATTATCAAAAGCTTCTCTAAAATTGTCTCGTTTTTTAAGCACTGTGTTCCAGCTTAAACCAGCTTGCATTCCTTCCAAAACCAAGAGTTCGTAGAGTATTTTGTCATCGTGTTGAGGGGTCCCCCATTCTTTGTCATGATATTCTTTCATCAAGTCATTGTAATCTGCCCATTTGCATCTTTTCACCATATTATTGTTTCTCCTTTTATTGTACTTACTTTTCTTTTTATAGGATCGAAACAGTTACGGCTGCATTACAGACAATTATTTTATCGGTAGTATCCCCTAATTTTTTAATCATTATCCCTGCAGCAACTAATCCTCCTTTTTCTATCTCAATTGATTTGGTACCAAATGGAATAGCGTGTAAAATTTTTTCTTTTTTAATGTTTTCGGGATAAGGTGCTCCAATCTTCACATGTACGATCATTTTTTGAAGATCGCTTGGTTCTTTTAAACCACAAATCTCCAATAAACCTGTAAGGCAGTTATTTGAGATTGCGTTTTTAACCGCCTTTATTGCGGCATTAGTGCAATCATCATTATGTCCGTGTTGATCTACACCTGATCCTATTTGCACTATAAACCTCTTCATAAGAGAATACCACTTCTTTTACTCTAAAACTTCCACTAATTTAAGAAATTCTGTGTATTTAATAGCAGTCCAACTTTCTGCAAAAGCAGCTCCTGCAGTTCGGGAAAGTAAAGAAACTTTCGCTGCTTCGTATTCGTTATCAGCTTCGAAAATATCTATAAAATCATATGGTCCTAATATTGCGTAATGTGCAATCCATTTAACATTCGGAACTTTTTCTTTAACTAATTTTAAGAATTTTTCACCGTGTTCCTTACGGTTTTTTACTAAATCGGGGTTTTGAAGTTTAGTTGCAAGAATATATATGGGCATAGAAAAAATGATGATACTTTAACTTATAAATTTCTTCTTAAAATTTTATATTTCATGGTTTAAAATAATATATAATTGACTTAACTCTTTTAAAGAAGTAGTAAAAAAAGAATTAATAGAGAAAAAGGATTGAGATGCAAACAAAAAAAGATTCTCCCTATGAAATTGACGAGAATTCTTACCGTCGCTTCGAGCAGAAGTATAACATGATTTATAGGAGATTATGGGATAAATCGTTGCCTACTTATGGAAAAATGTTCGAGTATAATATAGACAATCATATTAATTCGGGTGAAGATGGGTATTCTCGTATTGATTTTGCGCTGGTTGCAGCAGGATGGACTGTTTACGAAAATTTTCCTTTTGCTTTCAGTTGGCAAAGAGACGAAGCAATAGACTTTGGATATGGCGTGGACTGGATAAGAGAAAAATATCCCGTTAGAGATTTAAAAATATTCACTGAAAAGACGAAAAAAGCAGCTAAATTTTATGGAGCATCACTAGTTGGGATTGCAGATGTTAACGAGAGATGGATTTATAAAACTGGTTTTGTAAGACCAGCATTAACGAGCGAAGCAGATTCAAAAGAAAGAATTAGAAAAGTTGATATGGCTAATTCTATATTAGAAAGCCCTATTAATTTGCCAGCGGGGATTAATAAAGTTATTGTTATGGCTATCGAAATGGACCAACTGGCAATTTCTACTGCTCCTGCTCAACCAGCCTCAGCTGCAGCAGCCGTAGGTTATTCAAAAATGGCTTTTGCAATCGCATGTTTAGGTGAATTTATCAGAAATTTAGGATATCGAGCGATCCAATGTGGTAACGATACTGCACTTAGTATACCGCTGGCAATTGATGCAGGTTTAGGAGCATTAGGTAGAAATGGATTATTGCTCACACCAGAATATGGTCCAAGAGTCAGAATTTGTAAAGTTTTTACAGACATGCCTTTAATAGCTGATGATATGAACTTAGGTTTTGTTAAAAAAGTTGAGAAATTCTGTAAAACTTGCTATAAGTGCGCTGAGGCTTGTGAAACCGACGCAATTACAAAAGAAGTCAACCCGACTTTTGAACCAGCTACGATTTCTAACAATTCATGTGTTAAAAAATACTATGTCGATGTAGAAAAGTGTTTTGAATTTTGGATCGAAAATTCAGGTGATTGTGGGAATTGTATTGCTGCTTGTCCTTTTTCCAAAATTAAAAGGTTCAGTTCTTCTGCTGAATTCTGGAAATAAAATCAAGCTATAATTATAAATTTGAAAACCTAAATTATAATTAATCAGAATTATTAAGGGAGGATTAAAATGAATAAGATTAAAGTAGGTATTATTGGGTCCGGTTTTATTGCTGACCATCATTGCTATTCATATTCCTTACTACCAAATGTAGAAATTGTGGGAATAGCGTCAAATAATGAAGATGAAGCCAATAGTTTAATGAAAAAGTATAGTATCATCAATAACTACTTTAAGGATTATAGAGACTTACTAAAATTGGAATGTGATGCTGTTTCTGCATGTGTTCCAAATAATTTGCATAAAGAAATAACTTGTAGCATCTTGAACTCAGGAAAGCATGCATTTGTAGAGAAACCTTTAGCTAGAAACATGAAAGAAGCAAGTGAAATGTTAGATGTAGAAAAATCTTCGAACAGAACAATTTTTTATTGCGAAAACAACATGTATGCTCCCTCCTTTAGCAAGGTTAAGGAAATTATTAAGGAAGGCGCTCTAGGGGAGATATATATGGGGCGAGGAAAAGAACAACATTCTGGGCCACATTCTAGATGGTTTTACAAGATAGAAGATTCTGGAGGTGGAGCTTTATTAGATTTAGGAATACACGATATTGCCTGCTTGGTTTGGTACCTTGGATGTGAAGTTAAAGAAGTATTCTGTCAAATTAAGACAATTAAACCAGATCGAGGGGTTTTTGGTACTTGCGAAGTTGAGGATAACGCAATAGGAGTCCTATATTTTGAAAACGATGCGCAAATAGTAATTGAAGAGTCGTGGACAGCTCCGGGAGGCTATGACATGCGATTTGAACTGTATGGTACTGAAGGTCAAATCAAAGTTGCACCAACTTTTTCTAATTTATTAAGTGTTTACAGTAAAAACGGGTATGGGTATGCTGTAGAAAAAGCTGAAACAACGAAAGGATGGACCTTTCCTGTACCCTCTGAGACTTGGTCTTTTGGTTATCCTCAAGAGATTACTCACTTTATTGATTGTATATTAAATAATCAAAAACCGCTTACAGATAGCAATTACGGTTATAAAATTTTAAATATTGTTGAAACAATGTATAAGAGTGCAAAATCTAAAAAATTAGAAGAAGTTGTTTAAATTTACTTCTTAACCCTTCTCTTTTAAAGATCTGATAAAGTCTACTACATTATCCAATTTTTCTTTATTAGCTAATAACATTTCCTGGGGGAATTCTATACTTCTTGAATAAATATCAGATACAATTGGGAAATTTCTATTGTTACTTTTTTCTCCTCCCCAATTAGCCTTAGAATAATCAATTCCTTTTTTTAAATTAGTAGATTTAAAGCAATCTAAACTATGTAAAGGCGGGTAGCAATCGTCAGTAGGAATACCATTTTTATTCAATTTTTTATAAAATTCTGGCTTGGTAATACCTCCAAACGCCTTAGGTTCAAATACTATAGGAAACACGTACCACCCTAAGCTGGTGGTTCCAGGGGTAGGTTTCATTGTTTTTATCCCATTAATCTCGTTTAACTTTTTCATAAAGTATTGGGCATTTTCATTTCGTAGCTTATGTTGGTCTGGGAATTTTTTTAATTGAGCTCTTAAAACTGCTGCTTGGTATTCTGTCATTCTATAATTCGTTCCATAAGAGAAATGCTTATAGGAATATTGATTCTTTTTTCTCCCACAGTCAATATAAGAATAAATATTATCAGTTAATTCTTCAGAATTACAAATTATAGCGCCTCCTTCTCCACTAGTGAGAACTTTTGAAGCTTGAAAGCTAAATGTGCCCGCATCCCCCCAATTCCCAACTTTTTTACCTTTAAAATCTGAACCATGAGCGTGAGCACAATCTTCGACAACTTTTAAATCGTAATTCAATGCCAACTCCATAAGATGGTCCATATTAACCGGGTTACCCCCTAAATGTACTGGAATAATTGCTTTAGTTCTTTCAGTTATAAGTTCTTCAACTTTATGCACATCCATTACGAGAGTATTGGGATTTATGTCACAAAATATGGGAACGGCGTTTGTTGCTATAACTGCGGATGCAGATGCTACAAAAGTGTAATCAGAAACGATAACTTCATCACCTAATCCTACATCTAATGCCATGAGAGCGGCTTCTATTGCAACAGTTCCATTACACACTGCTACG
Source organism: Candidatus Nanopelagicaceae bacterium (assembly GCA_035530895.1). Classification (GTDB taxonomy): domain Archaea; phylum Asgardarchaeota; class Lokiarchaeia; order Sigyniarchaeales; family SOKP01; genus SOKP01. The sequence goes on along the minus strand of DATKTW010000097.1, from coordinate 9,629 downwards.
CAATATTCAGATCCTTGAAGCTGAGCAAACTCATCTTGAAACGCCCAAACATTATTACCTTGGTGAGCACCAGGAGCACCACACCACCACTCTCCAGATTTTATAACTTCAGTCAATGCTTTTATCTCTTTATCATTGTAGATAGGCCATTTAGGATAAAATTTTCTAGCTTCTTGTTTGAATGACATTAACAAATCAACCGTCTTAATAATTCACTATCATAAATTTTATGAGTTAAACTAAATATATTTAACAAAACAGATAAAAGTTGCAATCAGCAATAATTAGAATTTTTTGATACTCTGAAACCAAAAAAAAATGATTATAATCGATAAGAATACAATCGCCGAATATTTAAGCGATTATCTCCCCAATTTTTCGCAGCAAGAGATCAAAGATCTCATTGAAATACCCCCTCAAGAATTAAATTACAGTTATGCATTTCCATGTTTTCAACTTGCTAAAATTAAAAAGAAATCACCGCACCTAATTGCCAAGGAACTAGAAGAGCAGTTAGAATTACCAGTTTACTTAAAAGTCATAGAAGCCAATGGTTCTTACCTCAATTTTAAAATAAAACCGCAACCAATTCTTGAGCAGATATTTACACTGAAAGAGAATTATGGGAGAATTTATGAAGAGGTTGGGATAGATCAGATAAAACCTTCAAGGATAGTAATAGAATACCCCTCACCAAATACAAATAAACCACTCCATTTTGGACACATACGAAATATGCTGTTGGGTAGCTCTCTTTCAAGATGCTTAAAATATAAAGGTGACATTGTTTTTGATGTCAACTTAAACAACGAAAGAGGTATCCATATTTGTAAATCTATGTATGCTTACAAAAACTGGGGTAATAACAAGGAACCTGATATCAAATCTGATCACTTCGTTGGGGAGTTCTATGTTAAATATACTGAAATGGAAAAGAAGGATAGTGAAATAATAAAAGAAGTATACGATCTCTTAAGATTATGGGAAGAAAATGATACTGAAACTAGAGAATTATGGAAGAAAATGAATTTTTGGGCATTGGAGGGATTTAAAGAAACTTACAAAGTACTGAAAATATCGTTTGATAAAGAATATTTTGAGTCGGACATTTATTGGAAGGGTAAAGAAAAGGTTATAAAGGGCTTGGAGAGTGGTATTTTTAATAAAACTGATGACGGAGCGATTATTGCTCATTTAAAAGAAAAATTTAATTTGCCAAATAAGATCCTTATGAGAAAAGACGGAACTTCTTTATATATAACCCAGGATATCTACTTAGCTTATCAAAAAAAGGAAGATTTTGATTATAACAAATCGATATATGTAGTTGGAAACGAACAGGACCTCTACTTCAAGCAGTTATTTGCTGTTTTAGACATGATAGGTTTTAAAGAAGACAAATTTCATTTATCATATGGTATGGTTTATTTACCCGAAGGTAAAATGAAAAGTAGGGAAGGAACTATAGTTGATGCTGACAATATCATCGAAAAAATGCAAACTTTAGCTTATAAGGAAGTAAATAAAAGATATCCTGAACTTACAGAAAATTTAAAAAAGAAAAGAGCTACCGCAATCGGAATGGCAGCATTGACTTTTTTTATACTTAAATTTAATCCCAAATCTGATTTTGTTTTCAACCCCAAAGAGAGCATCTCATTTGAAGGCGAGACTGGTCCTTACATTCAGTATTGCTATGCGAGAATTGAATCGATAATAACTAAATCGAAAAAAACTCTCGATTTAAATGTAAATTGGGATTTAATCAACCACGAAAAGGAGTTAACCTTAATTAATCAACTAAACTACTTTCCCGAAATTTTGAATTCTGTGAGAAAAAATTATTCTATTCACCAAATTCCTCAGTATCTTTTAACTTTATGCCAAGCGTTCAATTCGTTTTATTCTTCTTGTCAAGTATTATCTAATGATGACGGATTAGAAAAAGCGAGATTGTTATTAATTAAATGCGTTCAAATCGTAATTAGGATTGGTTTACAAATCTTGGGTATAGCTTTTTTGGAACAAATGTAATTTATTAATAAAGAGGTATTAGCAGTGAATTTTTTTGATTCTGGGGAGATAATTGAAAATGATACGAACTTTGTATTTTTTGGAATTCCTTGGGACGATTTAACTTCAATTAAAAAAACAAATTCTTCCAAATCACCTCAAAAGATACGAAAAATTACAGAAAACTTAGCGTTAACAACAGAAATGGGATTTGAAATACCAAAATTAAAGTTTATAGATGCTGGAAATGTTTTGATTGATCCCAACAACACTGAAAGGAATATCCTAGAAATTGATGATTTTGTAAAATCGTTATTTGATAAAAAAAAGGATATAATTCCAGTAATGGTTGGAGGTGATCACTTTTGTACTTATCCCGTTATAAAGGCAATAGGAGACTCTATTAGAAATCCAAAGAAGTTAGGAGTTCTTATCTTAGATGCCCATCTCGATTTGTATGAAAAATATCAGGAAAGCGTCTATTCTCATGCAACTGTTTCCCACCTCATCTATAGTTTGGATTTTATCTCAAATAAAAACTTATTAATTATTGGTACAAGAGATATTGATATTCCTGAGTTGAAAATCGCAAAAACTAACGATATAACCTATTTCAACTCTTATATGCTTCACGATGTAGGAGTTAATTCATTTACTGAGAAGATTATTGAATTTTTTGAAAAATCTGATATAGAGGACATATATATTTCGATTGATATCGATGCATTAGATCCATCTATAGCACCGGGAACAGGTTATGCTATTCCTGGAGGTTTTACTTATCGTGAAGTATGGAAAATCCTCAGAGAAGTCACTAAAAATGTTAATATAATTGGTTTTGATATCGTTGAAGTTTCACCTTCTTTAGATTTACCAAACAATATAACTTTAAATGTGGCAGCAAAAATAATAGTAGAATTAATGTATTTTATTTTAAGCAGCAAAGGAGTTGAAAAAAATGCCAGATGACGAATTGAAAAAGAAATTGAAAGAGGTAGAACAAATTAAGATAGACGAGAATGGAGACATTACTACATTTATTCAATCTTTAGGAAACACAGGATTTAACGCAAAGAGATTAGCCGTTGCGTGCGAAATTTATAAGGAAATGATTAGAGATGAAGATTGTGTTAAATTCTTTGGGCTTGCTGGGGCATTAGTGCCAGCAGGGATGCAAAAAGTTATTCACGATTTTATAGAAGAAGGATTCATTGATATACTTGTTACTACAGGTGCTTCCTTGACTCATGATATAGCTGAAGCTCTTGGTTTTCACCATTTACAAGGAGAACTAAACATTAAAGATGTTAATGATTCTGAGTTGCACAACCAATCCCTTAATAGAATCTACGATGTATACTTACCAAATAAAGTTTACGAGGGTATCGAAGATTTTGTATCCCAGCTAAAAATTCCTAGTAATGATATGTCCGTTAGTTCTTTTTTAAAATACCTTGGGGATAATCTACCCCCAGATAATAAATCTATTTTAAAGATTTGTGCAGAAAAAAATATTCCAATTTTTTGTCCTGCATTTACTGACTCCGGTTTAGCACTTCAACTAGGTTTCCACTTTCAAAATTTAAACCTTAATCATTTTAAAGACATGCTTAATATGGTTAACTTGGCTTGGGATGCAAAGCATGCTGGCATTTGCATTGTTGGTGGGGGTGTGCCTAAAAATTTTATTATGCAATCGCTTCAATTCTGCCCGAACTCTGCACAATATGCGATTCAGATAACTATGGATCGTCCAGAACAGGGTGGTCTTAGTGGAGCGACTTTACACGAAGCTATTTCTTGGGGAAAAGTACATCAAAACGCTAAATTCTCTACTGTTATTTCAGACGCAACTATCGCTCTACCTTTAATATTATGGTTTTTAAAAAAAAGTTCGTTTTAAAATTGATTCTTTAATTCAAATAAATATAATTAATAATTTTAATAAAACAAGCCGTCTAACTTTTGATCAATTTTTTTTGTATTCGATCCGAAAATTTCATCCAGGTTTTTTTTAAAAAATCTGAACTGAGATACCTCAGATAAATTTTTACCTTCGTTCTGTGTTTTAAAATTCTCCACAACCTTAACTAATAGGGGATTGACTAATTTGTTCACGTATTTGTCAATCTTTTTCTGTTTATCTATAATAGCATACGAAATTAATAATTCAGGGTCAATACTGTCGTCTGCTAAGATGCTTGCGTTTATAAACGCGATTGTAAATCTACTACCTTGAAAGTACTCTACAGATCCCGTAGAGAATGCGGTTTCAGCAAAATTTAAGAGTGCTGTGAGCAAACCGCTTCTTAAATCAGCATCTATTTTTCCTAAATTAGTTTTATGGTAACTTCTCTTTACTAAAGTAAATCCCCTAAATAATAACCCTACTTCTCGAATTACCATAGTTCTAAGTTGCTTTTTATTAAAGCTGTTATATACTTTGGTCTCATTTAGAAATCAACCTATAGATATTTAATTTAAAACAATTCGTTGTAATAAATCTAATGCTGTTAAAGATGTTTTTTCATGTTATAGGCTTGTTATTGGAAATGATACTATTATTGTTTAGAAAGAAACCTATAATATTGTTTTAGTGTTTTTTAAAGATGTTTAAAATTAATATTAGATAAAAAATATATCGAATTATGGTAGAATTAGAAAAAATTAAGGAATGTGCCAAAAACATCGTTAAAGCTATAAATATTCAGAAGAAAGGTGAAAATGTATTAGTAAGAGGGGGAATTTATAGTCAGGATTTGTTAGAAGAAATTGCGTTGGAAGTCTATAGAAACAATGGAATCCCTGTAATTACGTCTAATAGCGACTACTACAATGAGACTATTTTCCAAGACTCGAGTATTAGTAGTGAAATTTTAGAGATTACACCTCTTCCATATTTAAAAATGATTGAAAATATTGACGCTTATATTGTAATTGAACCTGATGAGGATCCCGGAGTTCGAAGCAGAGCACCTAGAGAAAAATTGAATGCAAAAAATAAATATTTCGCACCAATAAGAGATGTTCTTTATGGTGGTAAAAAAGAATATGCTCCAGGGAAGAAATGGTGCTACGCAGGGTGGCCTTCCATAAAAGCTGCTAATTATTATAACATCGAGTATGAATTATTAGAAAAATTCATAGTAGGTGGTACAAGCATCCCTCAAGAACAAATGAATGATATTACTGAAAAACTAGGTAAAAATTTCGAAAACGCGAAGATTGTTTATGTTACGGATGATTTAGGAACTGATTTTTCAGTAAATATCCAAGATCGTGCTAAAATTCTGGATAACGGTTTACTATCAGACGATCAGATTGCTTTAGGTTTATTGGGCGGAAATCTACCGGCCGGTGAAGTATTTTTTCCTCCACACGAGAAAATGGGAGAAGGTACTCTATTTTGTCCATTAACGAGAGATAGACTTAGTAATAAAATAATCAAAAATGTATATCTGAAATTTAAGGATGGGCAATTGTTATTTGATGAAGTTACTGCTGATGAGAATCTAGACGATTTAATTAATACATTTAAGGAAGGTGAAAAAATTGACAGAGAGAAGAATGTACCCGAGGTGAGAACTTATAATGTTGCTGAATTAGGAATTGGGTGCAATCCAGAAATTACAAAAGCAATAGGTTATATTTTAACCGACGAAAAAATTAATGGAAGCATACATTTAGCGTTTGGTTCAAACACAATGATGGGAGGCACCTCGGTTTCACAAGTTCATTGGGATTTTGTTACAGCCCCTCAGGCTAATATTACTGTTGAATACAAAAATGGAACAAAAAAGCAAATAATGGAGAATGGCAAATTAATTTAGTACTCTACACTGTTTAGACTTTTAAAAGAATAAAAGGCGTTAACGATAACAAGGACATCAATACTACTATAGTAATCAACAAATCTATCGATATAAAAGAGCTAAGAAGCGTTCCTAACGGCACAAATATCAACCCTGCTAATAGACTTGAACCTCTTATCAATTCGTACGATAGAGCCGAATTCTTGCTTAATTTTGAGATATCTATATTTCTTTCTGCTAGTTGAGACATCATAATTCCAGAGATTATTTGATTGGCAGACATTAACAATAAGAATTGGATTAAATCAGTATTTATTACTAAGAACAATATAGAGCCGTAAATAACAATTGATATCGAAAAATACGACTTCGATTTCTTTTGATTAATAAGGCGTCTTGAAATTAACCAACCACCCATATTAAGATAAACGAAAACAAAAAAAAAGTAGGAATAATTTAAAAATCCATCCTCTCCAAACTTGGTGAGAATCCATGTCGTTAAAGGAAATTCGAGTAGTTTATCCCCCCATATCAAAAAATTAGTCAGAAATATAAGGATTAACCCAATGCGGTTACTAGGAATATTATTCCTGATTACTGGTTCTAAAAACTCATTATTTTGTCTTATATCTGAGTAAGTAGAATGATCTTTGAGTAAAAATACAATGAATAAAATGGGACAAGACATCATCCAACACACATTAAAAAATAAAGTCCACAGATCAATTGAATAAATATTTATAACCAAGGTGTTAAAAATTATGATTGGAACAATACTGCCAAAAGATGTGCTGATATTAAAGATTAAAATGATGTTTTTTTTTACGTTCCTTTTTTGCGAGGTCTCAAGCATCAATTTACTCATTCCAGCTTTTATTACTATTCTACTCGTAAAATTTAAGGCTAAAAATAAGCCGAAAAACGACAAGTTATCAACATTCAAATTAAAAAAAGTGAAGCTGAACAACAAAAGTACGCTTGAAATCACTATAACCTTCTTTTTCTTACGAGAATACTTATCGAACAAAAAACCTGTAAGAGGTCCAAAAAATAGCGTTAAATACGAAAGAAATTGTACGAACGCTAATTCAACTCTATTCACATTCAAAACTATTAACATAAACACAGGAATATATAGGATGATAAAAGTGTTAATTAAACTAATAATAAAGTAAACTAAGAAAAACGACATATAATTTGATTTTAAAAGATTCAATCTGATTAACTCAACATTTATATTGTTTACTCATTCTTTTTATACAATCTTTAAAAAGACACCATAATTAAGAAGATAGAATGAGTGTCGATGAGTTAATTTATGAAATTCTGTAATAATATCAGGATTTTTTCCAATATTTTAGCTTTAAAAGTTATCCGATCTACATCAAAATGATGTTTCTCGACAAATGTTCCATCGAAAGTTGAAAACCCGATATAGACTAATCCCACAGGCTTCTCAGGCGTTCCACCTGTAGGTCCTGCGATGCCGGTAATCCCAATTCCAATGTCAACATTAGAGAGGACTCTAATATTATTAGCTAATTGTTTTGCTACCGTTTCCGATACTGCTCCATGCTGATCTATACTTACAGGATCAACATTCAATAGCACAACTTTAGAGGTATTGCTATAACATATTATTCCCCTCTCAAAAACTTTAGAGGCGCCAGAAATATTGGTAATCATATTCGAAATATACCCTCCTGTACAAGATTCTGCAATGGCTAAAGTAATTTTACCAGTTGTAAATTTGGTAATAATGTCTTTGATTTTTTCTAAAGATTCCATTAGTAATTTATCACATTTAAATTAATATTTTATCTAGTTAATATCTTCAAAATCTGGAAAACTTATAGGAATTCATTTAATAATAAAAAGCAATATAAATAAAAAGTACTATTTATAATTTATATTCTATAGAAGTAAAAGAAATTACAAAGACATTCAAGTTAAAACTATAATGTGATTTTATGAGTGAAAGTGACGAGAGGAAGGATTTTGTTTTCAAAATAACAGTAATTGGAGACGGTGGAGTAGGGAAAACATCCTTAATAAAAAAATATACTAAAGGGAGTTTTAAGAAAGAATACATTAAGACATTAGGAGCACAATTCTCTAAATACGATGAAAAAATAGAAGATAGTGGAGTAAAATTATTTTTTTGGGACATTGCTGGTCAAGCTGAATTCTCATTTATGAGGCCTACTTTTTACAAGGGTAGTAAAGCCGCAATTATAGTTTTTTCTCATGCTTCAAAAGAATTTGATGATAGTTTTAAGCATATTTCAGAATGGCATGAAGATATTATGAAATATTGTGGAAATATTCCAATTGTGTTATTTGGAAATAAAGTTGATTTAGTGAATGACGAACAACTAGACGATAGTAAAGTAAAAGAAATTGTTGATAAAAGAGAATTTCTAGGTTACTACAAAACAAGCGCAAAAACAGGTAATGGTGTGTATAAAGCGTTCCAAGCAATAATTAAAGACCTTTATGAAAGATACAAGGATGTATGAAGTGAAAAATAGTTTTGCAGGCACATATAGGGTGATGTATGTTAGAAAAGTTTCAGCAAGGTTATCCGAAAATTTTATTTTTTTCATCTTCCCATTGCGGTCCGTGCCTTCCAATTGAACAGATGTTAAAAAGAATAAATATTTCTATGTTTGGAAAAAAATTGTATATAGAAAAAATAGATGTAGAAAAAAATTACCAATTGACTAATGAATATAAGATTACCTCATTACCTACAATTATTGTGGCAGATAGGAGGTTATCTGTAAATATTCAAGAGGAAGACATCATAGATGCAATATTATATGGGTTTATTTCCTCCGTAAAATTATAATTACAAATATTTAGACAGAGAGTGAGGATAAAAAAATGGATAGACAATTGCTTTCAAAAATTCTAGTACAAATGAGGAAACATTTGAAAGTGGGAAAAGAGATTGGAGATATGAAAGTAGGAGCTTTGTTGGCTCTAGGTCATCAGTTAGAAGCTATATTCTACTATTTAGGTCATGAATTAGGAACAATTTTAAAAGTCAAACAAATTGATGATGCAAAAAACATTCCTGCTGCTTTAAAAGAAATAATCTCTGAATTTAACTTAGGTGAGGTAGAGATTACAGAAAGTACCGAAGAAATTGTACAGTTAAAACTTAAAGGGCATTCTTCAATTAAGGATCTCATTAATAGAGGAATAAAAACAGAGGGAAGTTTTTGTTCATTCGAAGCAGGTTTATTGGCAGGACTCGTTGAAAAAATGACAGATAATCATTGTTTTGCACAAGAGGTAGATTGTAGCTTACAATCAGGTAAAGATCATTGTGAATTTATGATTGTGTTTCAAAAAGACTAATTTTTAGGACCTAATCTTTCAATAATTTCCAATCCCAATTAGTTGTTTTAAAAAATAGATAGACCTTAGCAATTAAGTAATAATGGTATTTATAATCTTTTTTTTAGATTAAAATAAAGATAGCTTTAGAATTATAACTATTACAACTTTTAAAAAAAAAGAATCCTTAAAAAAAATAAAAGTAATTAAATAAATGTAATATCTTCATAGTTGGTATCTCCTAAGTCCTTTTTCGCTACACCTAATTCGCGTACTTGCACATTTAACCTCTTCACTGCTTCTCTAACTATTTCTTTTTTCTTCGCTCCGGTGCAAACTATCCTACCCGTGCTGAAAATTAAAAAAACCGTTTTAGGATCTTGCATTCTATAGATCAGACCGGGAAATACTTCTGGTTCATACATAGCGAATTCCATAACGATAGCTGCCATATTTAAA
>DATKTW010000096.1:0-15673 GCA_035530895.1 Candidatus Nanopelagicaceae bacterium | reverse complement strand
AATTATGCCTATTGGAGGATTAGCTCGTATCGCAAGGGATCGATATCTTAAAGGTTTTAACAAAGAAGAATTTGTTGTAAATTTATCAGGGTACGATGGAAGAATAGAAGTTAATCGTGGAATTGGTTTATCAGAGGAGAATAGTAAGCTATTAAATTTAAAATCTACAGATTTTACCAACTTATTTTGCATTGGAGCTTTAATATTTAAAAGTATGATCGAGAACTACAATTACATCATACAATTCTCAGGTTGGAGTAATTTTTTGAGCTAGATCCAATTCAATTATACATAAACTCAAAAAGCTATTCCTATACTGGAGTTAAAAGTGGGCTTTTGCGATGCTCTGAAGTACGAATACATTCCGCATGAAAGTAAAAAATCTTATCACCTTTAAAGGTTCCATTGATAAAATCACCTAAGGTAATTTGAAAATATTTATGTAAATTCTGCTCTTTTAGCTCCTCTGAACAAAGGGGACACTTTATCATTAAAAGTCATTGTACTTAATTTAGAATATTTAAAAGATAGCTTATTTAAAGTAAACATATTATAAGTGGTGTGAAATGCGTTTTTTAAGAGTTAAAGAAATCTAATGAGGCTGCAACTAAGAGTAATTCATTTTTTTTTTGTGTATGGCCGCCTTTTTTAAGGATTAATGTATTATTTTCTGTGATATCAAGTAGTGTAACATTTTCTTTGAAATTTTTGAACTTAATTATTCTGTCATTTATAGCATGAATAAGGAATACCCTTCGAGAGTAATACTCCCATTCTTCATCTGAAATTAAGCTCTTAAATTGTTCAATAACAATATATGGTGAAAGTTCTTCATTTTCTTTTTTATTTGGAAACAATTTAACTCCCTTTATTAAGTAGCTGAGCATTACAATTAGATTATATTTTGGTAAATTTTGTTTATAATAAGACATAGATGATATCGCTATAATTTTCTTTATTTTTTCACTTGAAAACCCACCACATAGAACAGTAATAGCTCCGATACTGAATCCAACGGCATAAATTTTATAGGATTTAAGCTCGTTATTATTTTCAATCCAACTAACTATTTTTTTGAAATCATCTATTCTTTTTATAAACTGACTCCTTTTTCCAACTTTTTTAGATTCTCCAGTACCTCGGGCATCATATGCGAGAATAGTATATCCCTGATAAGCTAAAGGTAAATAGTAATATTCGAGCGTTTCTTTTTTATCTGAAAATCCGTGACAAATAATTACAATAGTGTCTTTTGATCGATCTTTATTATTTTCACCAAATGATATTAGAAGCCCTCCAAGATACTTGTTATGTCCTTTTTTGCTTTGTTCAACCTTGATTTTTATTTTAGATGTTTTCAAGTGATTATATTTGATTGGAATCCACCGATCAAAATAAATATCCCTAAAGCTCCAATATATCTCAAATGGTGTGTAAATGATTAAAAAAGTCGTTGTTGACAAAACAAGACATGTATAAAAAGCGTTCCCCCACGAGGCATTTACATTCCATATATACGCACTAAAGAAAATATCAAAAAAGATAAGGATAACGCGTTTTTGGTTTTTAGAAAGCATTTTTAAAAGGATACATATTAAAATTTAAATAAAAAATAAGAGGATAAAATTTAGGTTAATTATGGCTTGTTAGGTTTTGGACAACCGTGATCGTGCGCTATAATACAACCAGGTTTACTCTTTAAACCCGGACAAGGGTCGCATTTAACTTTTCTTAGCATTTTTACTACTTCATCGACTTCCATCCCGAATTCTTCTTCTTCTGTCTCGTCTGCTAACATTTCATCTTCGATTTCGTTCAAATCGTAATCGAGATCCTCTTCGAGATCATCATTTTCATCGTATAAATCTAAAATTTCATCTCCTTCTTCATCAACTTTCCCAACAGGAACATCTTCTGCTTCAGTTTCATCTGGTAATTTCTTTTTTTTAGCCATTGATTTCACGATTAATATTATTTTTATATTTTAATATTAATATAAAAAGAATGGTAAATATAAAATTTAGATTTTATTATTTTTTTTTTAAAAGTAAAAATCCGATTTTAATTTAAATTAGAAATTCGAATTTGTATTCGCAGCATTTTTGCTGATAATAACTATTAATTTTCTCAGTAACTTTTTTATTATAAAACAAAATTAAGAATAATATGCTAATTCTTAATCAAGATTCTTTTGTCTATCGAGGAATTATAAATAATCATTATTTATCTCATACATAAGATCTAAATTATTACTTAAATTTTTGGAACAAGAATAAATTTGGTCAATGTTGTCTTTTAATTCTCTAATCGTATACTTAACATATTTGGGTAAATCAAATCGAGGATGGAAATATTTAAACTTAATATCAGGTAACAAATTAGCGGATTTCAATAATTTATTTAGTTCAATACCTTCCTCGGAACGCATATATAATTGGTAAACTAATGAATTAGATAGTTTAATGTAAAATTCTAGTAGGTTACTAATATTTTTTGAGTTTATTTCATTTTTAAATGAAGAGTTTGATTCTTGGATAAGAAAAAATACTAATTGAGATAAAAACTGGTTAATTCTACCGATTTTTGATAAAATTATAGGAAAGCTTTCAGGCATTGGTAACGTTTTCATAAAACTTCCGTTATATCTAAGGTATTTTCCTGACATATGCAATGTCCCGTATAACGAATTAAAAACTTGATTAAGGAAATCTGAATTTAGTATCGACAACAAACAAAAATAATCGTCTGTTTTAAATGATGGTACCTTCAAAAAATACAACCCAGTTAAATTAGCAAAAATTCCAGGATCGTATACACAAGTAATTTCTTTTGATATTTCTCTAAAAATTAACTTTTCACTTGAGAGTTTGCTCCATACTTCTTTGTATTCTGGTTGGTAACTAAAATAAGATATCTCTTCATTGACATTGGCAATCTTTATTCGCTTATCAAAATTAATAAAATATTTACCTACATTTCCAGTCCCCAATAAAAGGAGATCTTTATCAGATGCCTTGTGCTTATTCATATATTTAAAGTTTTCTGCCCATTTAATAAATCCAAATGGCCGGTATAGAATATTAAGGTCCTTTATTGCGTTTGATAAAGGTTTAAATTTAGTATAAAGGTATTTAATTAAATTGGCGTTAGAATTTAATGGGATTATAAAAGAAGGCAAAGAATGGATTATACTTTGAGGAAATTTAATTAGTTTGTTATTGTGAAGGTGTTTAAAATCGGCAATATTGTCATAATTTTTAATCACAATGGTATTTTTGGTGTTAATGTTCTTTTTGCATGATAGAATTATGGGATAGGCTGCCGTATTTTTAAAAATTGGTAATGAAGATATATTTATTATTTCCTTAATCTCCGTCATTCGCAATAATATTTCTCTTATTTTCAAACCATATTCTGCTGACAGAAATTTATTGGTGGTAAGAAAGGAAAGACAACCAATTCTATTTTTTAGGATTTTTAAAGATTTTTCGATAAAAACTACACTTAGGTCATACAATCTATAAGCGGACTCAAAATTCTTTTTTATTTCTTTCTTAAATTCTTTGTCAACCATCTTTTTATTTTCTACATAGGGGGGATTGCCAATGATAATATCAAAGTTTTTACCCCCAAACTCAATTAAATAGTCCATATTAAATAGATTGAAGTTTAGATCTATATTATCGACAAATTCTTCAATTTTCTCTAAACTTGGATGGATATCCTTATTTTTATTAAGCTTATTCTCGTTTTTCGAATAAATCCATTTTATTAACTTTAATTTTGACATCAATATAGATGTTTTATCAATATCGATTCCGAATATATGATTCTGAATAATTTTCTTCTTAAGATCGAAAGGATTTTGTTCCGGTTCGCATATTTTATAAAAATTGAAAAGTAAATTGGCAGCAGCAATTAAGAATCTTCCCGTTCCGCAAGCAGGATCTAAAATTTTTATACACTTTAGCTTTGCTTTAAGTTTATTATTAAGATTTTTATGTTCTATAAAAAATTTTGAAAAGTTAAGAGAAGTATTAAAACTTTCACCCGTATTTAATCTTTCTGAAATATCGCTAACAAAGATTCTAAAAATATTTAATATCATTAGATCAGCAATCGGTTGAGGCGTATAAGTTACCCCACGATCGCGGTTCTTGATTTTTTCAGCAATTCTTTTTTCTTCGAAACTCTTAATTACCGATTCTAAGGTAAATGTAGTGTTTTTAAATGACAAAATTTTTCATTAAACCGATTTGGAAATTATTTCTTTTAAGGTTTTTATTATATCTACTTTTATAATCATAGCCCTTATTTATAAAACTGTAATGTATTAATTTTAAAATATCGACATTATTATTAGAAATTTGTAAACAAACAACATAAAATCGTACGTGAAAATGATAGAAAAATCATTCTTAAATAAAATAATAGAAAATCCATACATAATAGCTAAATTAAATTTTAACGAACTAATTTTAGTTTTTCGAGAAGCAGTCAAGCTATTTAAAGAAGAAACTATGATATTGGAGTTAAAGAAAGAAAATCCACAAGATAAAGTATTTGTAATTGGAGACCTCCATGGGGATTTGAAAAGTTTGATAAGATTGTTGGAAATAATCAGATTAGAGAACCCGAAATATGTTATCTTTTTAGGTGATATCGTTGATCGCGGTTTATATCAGTTAGAGTGTTTAATTTTAGTCCTAGCATTAAAAATAAAAGATTCTAAGAAATATTATCTCCTAAAGGGGAACCACGAAACTTTAGAAGTTAATCAGAATTATGGGTTTTTTCAAGATTTTTTGAATCGATTTGAGGATCCTAAGAAATTTAACCAGATTTTAGCTATATACAACGCTCTTCCCTATTGTGCTTTGGTAAATGAATCCATATTATGTCTTCATGGAGGTATTCCAGAAGATTTTAATGCAATTAATAGATTAAGGGGTATTAAAACAATAGAAATTAACTTAATTTATGAAAACACAGCTAAAAGTCTGCTACAAATTATATGGAACGACCCTAACCCCAATTTAAAAGGCTTTACAGAAAGTTTTAGAGGTAGAGATATAAAATTCTTTGGAGAGGATGTATTTACAGATTTTATGCAAGAAAACAAATTGGATTATTTAATAAGGGCTCATGAAAGATTCCCTGAAGGTTATAAGTGGTTTTTTAACGAACGATTGTTATCAATTTTTTCTTCTGTTAATTATCGAGGTACGTTAACCCCCATTCCCGCATCATACGCAATTATTAGGAATAAAACTGTGACACCTATGATTATCTCTTAATTTATGAATAGATCGGGAAAATTTCTGACAACTTCGGGTATTTTCTTGATTTCTTCTTTCCATCGATCAATTTTGTCTAATTCTAAAGTTAATTTTTGAGAAACTATTGTTTCTTCAGTAGGTACATACATAAAAGCAGATGAGGGCCGACTATTTTTTAATAAAATATCAATCATTACTCGTTTAAACAAGCCGTTATTTACACCTTCGAGTTTATCTAAAATTATTAATTCTTCTTTAGTAACATCAAATTTTAACGCTTTAAATGAGCCAGTTGATTTTAACGCATAAGGAAACCAGTTATTTCTAGGGAAAATTCTTGTAAAATTAACCACAGTGCATACTTCAATATTGAATTTATTTATCCAAAGACCATGGGTTATGAACGTACCATAACCAATAATTGAAATGAAATTAGAATCTGAACTGTAGTTATTTTTCAATTTTTGCTCTCAATTTACATAATTTGAGATTACATAATTTGAGAGGCGTCTGGTTTTATAAACAGCAAATTATTACCGCGTATAAAAATTTCATTGTATTTCGCCACAGGGCTTCCGTCCATGATTTCTGTAGCATTTTCTAAAATCATATTCATGTAAGCATCGATTTCTTTTAATAAACCCTTATATTCCGTACCATCTTTTAATCTGAGCAAGATTTGACTATTTTGAGCTGCTTGTAATATTTGTAAAGGGTTCCTATTTCTATTATTCTGACTTGACATTCTTTATCACTTATCAAAAAAACATTTATATTATAATTATTGAAAAGATAATTTAAAGAAAAACTTTTTTCAATTAAAACCTTTCTAAGAATATTGAAACCTCTAAGTAAAGATTCAGATAAAAAAAAAAATATTGTCGCTAAGTATGATTCAACCTCAAGCTTCTACGATGATAGATATAGGAATATCCAGAATTCGAAATTCAAACTACTTTTAAGGGATTTTAAATTTGATAATAAAATCATATTGGATGCGGGTTGTGGGACAGGGCTTCTTTTTGAATTTTTTCTTAGATCTTATCAGCAAATACATAATCGGAAACTAAGATATATCGGTTTAGATATTTCCTGGAAAATGCTGAAACAATTCTTATACAAGATAAATAAGGTAAAAAATATCAAATTTGTGAATTTAATTTTAGGGGATATAGAAAATCTACCCTTTAGGGAGGAAACAATTCACCAAATTTTTGCTGTTACATCACTGCAGAATTTGTATAACATTGAGAGAGGATTGAGAGAATTATTTCGAATTGGTCAACAAGGAACCTCATTAAATTTATCGATCTTGAGAAAAAATTTGAATTTAAATAAAATATATTCGTACCTAAAAACAGAAATCATAGATTTAAATTTAATAAGGTTGGAAAAGGTTGAAGATGTAATTATTCAGGGTAATCTTTTAAAAAAAAAATGAGCTTAATTCTTTTTTTTTTCAAATGATTGAATGATATCTAAAGGGTTGCTTTCTATATTGTATTTTTTTTTAAAGAAATTACACACATTTGTTATATCTCTTTCTAAAAGCGAATTTGCATTTGGATGATCTGAAGGAACCCATTGTAACCAATCAATGATTAATATATTATCTTTATTATCTACTACAATATTGAACTCTCCAAGATCTCCGTGTATCATTTTTGCTTTTTGATAAACAATTTTAACTTGTTTGATAATTTTGTTAAATATTTTGATTGGGTTTTTAATATTACTATGATAGGCTAATTCTTTTCCTCTTAAGTAAGACATGACTATCATGTGTCTATTAAATCCAATTGGTTTGGGTGTATCTAATTTAAGTTCATAAATCATGCCTAACGCTTCAAATTCTTTTTTAGCAGCAAGTCTATTTATATACAACCAGGATGCGTGTTTTCGATTTCCAAGGAAGCTCCTTAGCCTTTTAATGTTTTTAAAGCTAGTTCTCCCAATTCGATAAATTTTTAATGCGAAAATATTCCCATTATCATCCATACACCCATATACATCTGATTCTTTTCCTTTACCAATTAACGGTCCTAACTGTCCAATTGTCTCTTTTTCTACTAAAGTATGAAGAGCTAAGATATCATAACCAATTGAATTGAGAGTGTATGCTACCTCACTTTTAGACGAATCTCTTATTATTAAATCTAATTTATGAACCTTTTTAAGGCGAAATAAAGTCTCTTCCATAGGATACCTTGAATAAAATTTAATGTTATTTATTGTAACAAATTCTGATCGTTTCATACCGATCTCAATTGCCATTAAAATTCTTAAGTCCTCCTTTTCCAGATCAGGAAGAATTTTCGCTGCTTCGGTCATTTTGTTTGGTATTTTATTTTAGCATTAGTTTAAGACCGTAAACTAAAGAATAAATTTACGATAAACTTTAATGAAATTGATAAGTTCTGCAAGATTTGGTATTTCATATATAGCGATTCCAAAAACGATTATTACCAGAAATAATAGTATATCGCTTTGTTTAATATAGTAGATTGAAGCTGTTGATCCATCTTGAAATAAAAACAAGAATATTCCTTGTTGGAGATAGATAGCAATTCCACTAGAAACTACAAGTCCTATAATTGAATAAGTTATGATTTTGTATTCGATTTCGATAATACCTATAATTAGGATAATCGCAAATGATATTATTGTAAGGATTATAAAAAAGAAGGAAATTGATAGCCAATTATCGTAAAGTCCTGAATCCACTTCATAATTATATCCAGTTTGTCTCCAAACTAACGAAGTACTTAGATTTAAAAATGAAATTAGTGGAAAAATTAATGCAGGGAATGAAAAAATGAAATAAAGCCTTAAAGTAATAAATCTTGAAAACTTATCGAATTCTTTTTTATCTTCATGCTTTATTTCACTCAGCATTTTATCTAGTCTAATCTGAACATAATCTGGAACTTTTTTATTCAAGATAGAGATTTGAAAATTAATATTGGGGTAATTAGAAATGAGATTTTTTAATAGTTCCAATCCTTTTTTTAATCTTTCTTGAGAACTTTTTGGTCCGTTCCATACATAAATAATATTGCGTTCCTCATCCAAAAGTGCGCAAAGATCGTGATAAAGTAAAGTTGATTGCTCTTCAATCCACTTTTTATTAGGTTCGTCGAAAATATATGTTTTGAGCATAGATATTCAAATAATTTTAACTCTGAGTAATTTATATCTTTTTCTATATGATTACATCATATTAAAGGAATAGAAAATTAAAAACAAAGAATAAATAAAAGGACTATAAATATGAGATGTAAATGATGTAAAATTATTCATTTTCTATTCTTTTTTGAATCTGCTTCCATTGATTCTCAATGTAATTTTTATGTCTCTCAATATCTTCATTAGATATGTTTTTGAACCTTTTTTGAGTATTCAAATACTCTATGATAGGTTTTCGTTTTTTAGAATCTAAAAATTTGCTACTATCTTTTGATAATACAAATTTGCCCTCAATTACTTCATAGAGGGGCCAAAAACCGGTTTGGACTGCTAATCTCCCAATCTCAATTGAATCTTTGGGATTATATCCCCAACCTGGTGGGCATGGCGCAAGAATGTGAATATATTTTGGACCATTAATTTCCATAGCATTTTTAAACTTCTCGTATAAATCAAGAGGGTAGGAAGAAATCGCTGTCGCAACATAAGGAATACCGTGTGCTTCTAAAATTTTAGGCATATTTTTCTTATACCCTGTTTTACCATTCGGGGTAGTAGTACTATAAGCACCAAGTGGTGTACTTCCGCTCCTTTGGACTCCAGTGTTCATATAAGCCTCATTATCGTAACAAGCGTAAATAAAATTCGTACCTCTTTCAACAGCTCCACTTAAACTCTGAATTCCAATATCTACGGTACCGCCATCTCCGGCAAACGCAACCACATTAACATCGTCAGCTAATCCTTTGTCTTCAAGTGAAGCAACGATTCCCGACGCTGAAGCACCTGTAGTGGCAAATGGAGTGTGAAGTACTGAAACTTTAGTAGTACAAAATCCTTGCATTCCATGTAGAACAGTTAAGCACGATGCAGGAACAGTAATTATAGTCTTTGGCCCTAAAGCTTTTAAGGCAATTCTATATATTAGTGCCATTGAACATCCCGCGCACGCTCTAGTACCAGGATATATAAATTCCTCCTCAGGAATTTCCATTAGTTTAACCATTTTATTTATCCTCCTTTAAAATAATCTGCTTCGTTATAATCACCAAGATTTTCTAATTTCAAACCGATAAAATCGGTTTCATGAGATATAATTCCTTTTTCTGATTCCTTAATTGCTTTGGTCACTCCTTGGATTATATGCTGATCAGTGACATCTCTACCACCTAATCCTACTATAAAACCTTTAATAAACGGGCTTTGCTTTAAACCGTATAGAGCTGCCTTTAATTCGTACGATAAAACTCCTTCATAGCCGTAACCAATATCCCTATCAAATACTACTACGAGTTTCGTATCTTTAAACAACTTTCTCAATTGCAAAGCGGGGAACGGTCTGAATAATTTTAAACTAACTAAACCAACTTTTAATCCGTCTTTACGAAGTTTACTAATAATATTTCGGGCTTGAGAAGCAACTGACCCCATCGCGAATATTAGGACATCAGCGTCTTCAGTTAAATAGGTTTTATAAATTCCATTTCCATAAGATCGTCCAAATTTCTCTGAAAATTCATCGTGAACATTCATTATGATTTCAATTGAATTTTCAAGAGCTTTTTGCATTGCATATCTATATTCAAAATAGCCCGGGACAGTACCTTCATTTCCTCTATCTCTTATATGGGGTGTAGTTACTGGATCAATCCCTTTCACTACAGAAACATCAGAAAGATTTATATGATGTTTTAGTGGAGGTAAAAATTCGTCAATGTCGTCTTGTTTTTCTATAGAAACAGGCATCATCGTATGAGACAAGATATAACCATCATACGCGACTACTGTTGGAAGAAAAACCCGAGGATCTTCGGCTATTTTAAACGCTTGTATGTTAGTGTCGTAAATTTCTTGATTATCCATGCAAAACATCTGAATCCAGCCTACATCTCGTATCGTAATAAAGTCTTGGTGATCTGTCCAGACAGACCATGGAGCACCAGTAGCTCTGGTTGCTAAATTTATTATAATAGGTAATCTATTGCCAGAAGCCCAAGGCAACATTTCATACATCAACATTAATCCATGGGACGAAGTTGCTGTACCAACTCTTGACCCAGTAGCGGAAGCCGCGCAACATACGGCAAGAGCAGAATGTTCTGATTCCACTTTAACAAAACGGGCGTTTAGTTTACCTTTAGAAACAAAATCCGCGATTTTTTCAACAACTGGACTCTGTGGTGTTATAGGATAGGCTGCTATAACTCCAACTTTCACTTGTCTAAGGGCGTGGGCTGCAGCATGATTCCCGGTCAAAATTTTTATTTTTTTATCGCTTATTTCAGATTTTTTTTCTATAACTGTCACTCAATTTTCACCTCTTCCATTGAAATTGCTTTTACAGGGCATTCCTCCTGGCAGATTCCGCATCCCTTACAAAATTCGAAATCTATTTCTGGAGGTATAGTTCTAGTTACTACTGCTTCTGGGCAATACAACCAACAATAAAAACAACTAGGCTTTCCAGATTTTGCGGGAATACATTTTTCTAGATCTATTATGGGTTTCTTAGGACTCCATGTTCCAGTTTTTCCGGCTTCTCCTTTAACAGGCTTTTGAACGGATCCCAAGATTTTTTGATAATCTTTTTTCGTATCAACCATAGTTATCACACAATTTAATGAATAATAATCGATATAAAAATTAGTATCTATTGTAATAAAACTCTTCCTATTAATTGAAATAGGGATTTACCTCAAATATTAAATCAAATATCGTTTTTTATTTTTGACAAGAAAGAAACTGAATGTATGATTCCTATTTATAAGAATTTAGTATTATAACATTTGGAAATCGAAAGAAATTTATATTCACTAATTTCATTATCTCTTTAGAAAAACACCTGTTATGAAAAAATATGACATTCTTAGGTGGTAAAGATAGAGTATAATAAAGATGAAGTTAGAGAAAAATACAAAGAACTATTTGAACACTCGTTAGACTTAATTTATGTGAACGATTTGAATGGCAATTTCCTTGATGCTAGTGATTTAACATTAATTACTCTTGGTATGGATAAAGAAGAAGTCCCTAATATTTCTTTTATTGATTTACTGGACAGAGAGAATTTGAACAAAGCGTACAGGGTAACGAAGGAAATAAGAAAAACAGGAAAACAATCTGCTCAGAGCGAGTATAAACTCAAAACAAAAATGGGTAATTCCATTTACATAGAAACTTATGGGATTCCTCTTAAGAAAGATGGTGAGATATATGCCATATTAGGGGTAGCAAAAAATATAACGGAACGTAAAAAAGCAGAAAAAAAATTAAAGGAATCAGCAGATATGTTCAAGGCATTGTTTAAAGAAGGATCGATACCTGCGTATACTTGGAAAAATGTGGACGGTGATTTTGTTTTAATTAATTACAACAACGCTGCGGCAAAAACAACAAATGGAAATGTAGAAAACTTTTTAGGAAATAAAGGTTCTGAGATGTACAAAGATCGTTTAGACATTTTAAATGATTTAAATTTATGTTTGAATAATAAAACTCATGTTAGGCGAGAAATTAATTATCGATTTCAATTCTCTAATGAAGAAAAATATCTCCTTGTAAATTATAGTTATGTCTATCCAGATTTAATAGTTGTGCGTACCGAAGACATAACAGAAAGAAAGAAAGCAGAAGAGCGGTTAAAAGAATCCGAGATTAAATATCGTAACATGATTAAAGATCTTGATCTTGGTTTTTATCAGGTTGCTTTAGATGGAATAATGTTGGATCATAATCCGGCTCATAATAAGATTTTAGGTTACGATCTTTCAGAGAGTTTAATTGGTAAAAAAGTGACAGATTTCTGGCAATTTCCCGAAGATCGAGAGCAATATTTAGAACAGATTTTAAGAGATAATTATGTTAAGAATTACATATGCCCGTCTATAACAAAAAACGGTAAGAAAGTTGTTGTTCAATTAAACTCTCATTTAATGTTAGATAAAAAAGGAAATCCGTATGGAATTGAAGGAACCTTTATCGATATCACAGAAAAATACAAATTAGAAGAAAAACTTCGAGAATCAGAGAGATTATATCATAACCTTTATGACAACACGCCATTTTCGGTAGTACTAATCAACACTCAAGGAGTTGTTGTAGATATGAACCCAAAATTTAAAGAAATGTTCGGATACGATAGACATGAAGTAATCGGTAAAAAGTTTATGAATCTTTCTATAATACATCAAGATAATTTACCAAATCTTCTCGCAGTTTTTAGAAAGTTCGTTAAAGGCGAAAAATTACATCGAATGGATATTAAAATAAATAAAAAAGATGGTGTGGTATTTTGGGCAAATTTACAAGCAGCTTTAACAAAAATTAAAGATAAAACTTATGTTCAAGCCTTGCTTACGGATGTAACAGCAAAAAAGGAGGCCGAGTTCCTCATAGAAAAAGAAGTGATAAAATTAAAAGAACTTGACCAAATCAGGAAAAATTTGATTTCGAGAGTGTCTCACGAACTAAAAACACCTCTTGTTTCTGTAAGTGGAGGATGCGAACTTCTTTTAACAATTTATGGAGAACAATTAAATAAAGAAGAATTAGAAATAATTGAGCTAATAGAGAAAGGAGGAAAAAGACTAAAACATTTAGTTGACAATTTAATTGATATCTCCAGAATAGACTATGAGAAATTTAAAATTTTAAAAAAACCAAACGATCTCAGCGCCATAATTCGGGAAATATCTAAAGAATTAAATTATTCGATTAAGGATAGAAAAATAAATTTAATGCTTTTACTACCAGAATCGTTCCAGATTAATTTAGATCGTGTTAGGTTTGAGCAGGTGATTATGAATCTTTTATCTAACTCAATCAAAAATACACCACCCAATGGGGAGATTGTAATCAAGTTGATAAAGAAAGAGAATTTTGCTGAATTTTCGATACATGATACTGGTATCGGTATATCTCCAGAGGAAATGGATATGTTATTTACGAAATTTGGTAAATTAGAGCGATATGGAGAAGAGTACGAATACATTGATATCCAAGGCACAGGTTTGGGATTATATATTTCAAAAGAAATAGTTGATTCTCACGAGGGAGAAATAAGAGCTGAATCCGAGGGAAGAAATAAAGGTAGCACATTCATTGTAAGACTACCGATTACATGATTTATCTACAAAAAAAGATTTACAAAAGTTTTGCCATCTTAAAACCTTGCTCAATCAGATCAAAGTTTAGGTTTCCTAATTGTTCTCCCATTTTGTTTAATACAACTTCTTTAAGATCCTTCAATTGTAGTTCTGGTAATGCTTTTGATAGTAAGCCTAAAATAGGGGTATTGATAACGGGGTTTCCATCGATGGTTAAGTTCTTTTCAAGGGCTAAGTTACTAATATTAGCTACAATAACCCTTGTATTGCTACTAAGGTTAAATTTTTCAACAAAATATTCGGGATTTTTATCAGAATTAACGATAAAAATGCCACGATCTTCGAGGGAACCAACATCTTCTTGGGTTAAAACACTATCATCAAAAACTATTAGTATATCTGGATTTTCAATTTGAGCTCTATCATATATTTTTTCATATCTAGATAACTTAACATACGCTTGAACTGGAGCCCCTCTTCTCTCAGCTCCAAAAGAGGGATATGCATGGACATCAATGAAATTCCCACTTAGATAGGCGGCTTCCGCTATGATTTCACATGCTGTTACTATACCCATACCTCCTCTACCAAGTAGTACAATTTTAATCAATTCTAAATTGCTCATCTTTAAAACCTAATATAATTACACATTATTGCTTCGTAGGAATCTTATTATTTAAAGAGTTTATTCAAAAATTAAAAACTTTTGCAATTTATAGTTTTAGGGCTTCACGATTCATTGAATGAATTCAATGGTGATAAAAAGTATAAAGATAATGAATCATAACAATGAATAATCGATCAAAAATTTTCTACTAAATTAAAGAAATGATTAACCAAAACGGTTTTTTTGAAGGTAGAGAAACTAAGAAGTTATTTTATCAGAAATGGTTGCCGGATTCGGGAATTATTAAAGCTTACATAATTGCATTACATGGATGGGGGACGCATTCAGATAGAATAATTGTTCCAGCAGAATATTTCACAGAAAAGGGTTATGCCATCTATGCTTTCGATATCAGGGGACATTGGAGAAATTCAGGAGACTTCCCTGGACATTTCGATAGTATGGATCATATTCAAAAAGATATCGTATTATTCATGGATTTAATAAAAAAACAAGCGAATGACGAGAAAATTTTCTTAATGGGTCACGCATTTGGAGCCTTAATTTCTTTAATTTTTGCTATAAATCACCCCGCTATACCAGGTGTAATAGCATCTTCACCCTTATTAAAATATATCAAAGATTTCTCGCTTAGTAGAAAGCTGGGTAGAAAAATTTCTGGACCAATCTCTATGATTTCTCCGAATAAAACAATGGAAATGAATATTGAACAGAATTTCTTGACAAGCGATATTAAAATTTTACGAAAACACATTTCGGATGATAAAAGAATTAATGAGATATCTTGGAGATCTGCTGCTGAGATGGAAAGGTCAATGAAGTGGACTTTCGAAAATGCACCGAAATTGCTATGTCCTACTCTTATTTTACAAGCAGGAAATGATAAGCTGGTTGATAAGGGAACAAATAGAAAATTCTTCGAAAGAATCAAAAGTACTGATAAGACATACCGGGAATATGACGGGCTACTTCACGAATTATGGCAAGAAAAGGGGAGAGCACAGGTTTTTCAAGATATGTTTATATGGCTTGAAAAACACATTAAATCACAAAAATAAGGCAATTTTAAAAATTATTTGATATCTACGGATATTTGCTATATAAGTTTTTTATATACTCATCAAGTTCCTTCATCGTTTTTTTATCGTATGCTATCTTACCGCATTCGTCCTCCAGATCGTACCATCTCTCAATATATTTCGTGTTCATGATATTTAGCGAGGATTTAATCAAGAACATAAAAGAATCCATTCTCTTACTAAAAGTTCTCACAAATTTCTTAGTTTCTATTTCTAATTTGTCTAAAGGGAAAATTCTTGTTGGGAAATTAAATTTTTTAAGGTCGTCCAATCCGAACTCATCAGCTGTAAACAAAATGTTCTTAGTATATGATAGACCAAATGCTAACAAAGGTAGAATTGTCGCTCCTGTTTGAGGATATATAGAGATTGCTATTTCCGGCATTCTAAAGAACA
>DATKTW010000095.1:0-8229 GCA_035530895.1 Candidatus Nanopelagicaceae bacterium | reverse complement strand
ACGATAAGCTTTTCTTCTTTGAAAGAAGTTTTTTTACTTTAGACGGACTCTGGATGATTGAGACTGAAAAAATGACCAATTGGGAGACTGCATTAAAGATTGATCTAATTGTATGGAAAAATTTACTTAAGGTTATAATTCGTAGGTTGAAAAAATATTTAAATTTAGAAAAGAACAATATTGCTAACTTAATCGAGATTATTACTTTCCGATGGTCTATAGAAGGCTGGAAGTATGAAATAAAACAACATGATGATGAAAGAGTTAAAATTTTAGTAAGTCAATGTCCTTATAAATCCACAATGGATCGTAATCCAGAACGGAAAGAAAAGCAACTATTAATTTGTAAAAACATGTGCATCCCTTTCTATAAAGCTATTATAAAAGATTTTAATGAGAATATAGCAATTGAAAGGACAGGACATATGGGCTTAGGTGATGATTATTGCGATTTTACATTTTCCTTTGAAAGAAAATCTTCAGATAAAGCAGAAAAAGGCGTATCTATTAAAAAGGCAAGAAAAATCAGTAATGCTGACAAATTTTTTTATTTTGAAAAGAATTTTAGAACACTTGACGGATTATGGGTAATAGAAACAGAGAAGGAATTAGGTTGGGATGCTGCACTAAAGCTTGATATAATAGTGTGGCAGAGATTATATAAGATCATATTTCGGAGAGTTAATAAGTATTTAAATATCAAGGGAAATACCATAGATGATTTAATTAATATTCTTTCTTTTATATGGAATTGCGAAGGTAATATCCATAATATTTTTCAAGCAGGCGATAATAATTTTACAATAAGTATCGTTGAATGCCCTTATGTAGCAGCAATGGAAAGAAATCCAGATAGACACAACAGAATTGAATCAATATGCAAAGAAATGTGTATTCCGTATTTACAACCCGTTATTAAGGAATTTAATCCTAAAATTGAAATAAATAGAGATAAATTTATGGGTTTAGGTGATCCAGTGTGCAATATTATTTTAAATTTAAAAGATTAAATTTATCACAGGATTCAATCAAAAGTCAATCGTAAACCTTTTCATAAAAGCCTACTCGGTTTTTAATGTTTGAAACTATCATATCCCGTTCGTTATTTTCTAAATCATAGAGATCAAAAATTATACCTTCAATTTGTCTTAATTCATTTATTATTTCTCCGTTTAATTTTCCATTAGAATTTAGGAGAGCGCTAATTACATCCTGAACCTTTTCACTTAAAATCTTTTTTTGATCTGGGGAAACGTTCTTAATTGGCAAATGCCGGATCATATACTGATTTAGATTTATTGTTGTGTTTTGTTGATTGTTTATTCCGTAAAGACAATAAAATTGCATTAGCGAAGAATTTAGGATTGCGTTGATGTACTTTAACTCTATGTGATCATCACTGATTATTGAATAGATTGAAGATGTAAAACATACCTTTTCTTTGCTGAAAAGAGATTGAGGAAAAATACTATTGTGCTTAATTAATAGCTTTGGATTAGTATAAAATTCGAAGTTAGTGCCCTTTAAAATTCTAGGATCTGCTTTTTCGATGTCAAATGACTTGTCTTTATTAAAATAGTAATAATTAAAATCTCCTTTTGCCTTTATAAAATAACAATTATTACTTGTATTTTCCTTAATAAGACCTATGACCTGTTTTAACCCTTTAGCTTCTTCTCCTCTAATCATGTTTGGGATTCGCTCGATATTAAGATAATTTACATCCCCTGATTTTTCAATTTTATTGATAAGGTTCAATATTTTTACATTTGGTTTAATTCTAATGCGATTTAAAGCTATAGTTTTAGAATTACAGTATGGACAGGACAAATCAGGTATATAAGCGTAAATTTTTTTAGTATGAGCACTTAAAGGGCAAGTTTTATTAAAGCAAACTCTTAAAGTATCAACCTTTTGGGCGGTATATTTAACAATTTCGGTATTTGGATACTGAAATACCTCTATATCTTTAATCACATCACCTTTTGTTTCATAGAATAGAATCTGTACTTCATTTGTAGCTTTAGCAAATAAATTTGGACCAACATCGTATATTTTGAGTAAATTAGCTTTAGAAAATAAATTCTGTCTAAATTTAACATATCCTTGCCTGAGTAAGAAACTCTT
This sequence comes from Candidatus Nanopelagicaceae bacterium, assembly GCA_035530895.1. Classification (GTDB taxonomy): domain Archaea; phylum Asgardarchaeota; class Lokiarchaeia; order Sigyniarchaeales; family SOKP01; genus SOKP01. The sequence goes on along the minus strand of DATKTW010000095.1, from coordinate 6,102 downwards.
AGGAACAAGATACCCTATAATGCCTTTTGTCCAATTCAGAGATTTTAATAAAAAAGCACAATAAACATCGTTATAAAAAATATTTTCAGATTTTAATCTATGTTTCTGATTATTATCTAGAATGTTTCCATAAGGTGGGTTTCCAATAATTAAATCAAATTTAAAATCCTTTTTTCTCACTAAACTATCTTCAAGTGAGATATTAGAATTTAGTATTGATAAGAGCTTTGAATCATATGAATTGTCACTATCATTATATAACCTAAATAATTTTAGGATACAGAGTTTTCTCGTATTTTGGTTGATTTCAGAACCAAAAAGATTCTTATATACATGAAATTTGATTTCTTCAAAGTCAGAGTCTGGTTCAAGAGTGATTAATAACCCCGCGATAATCTTAATTGCACTAAGAAGAAAAACTCCCGTCCCACAAGCAGGGTCAAGAATAGTAAAATTCAACAATTTATCTTTGATTTTGTCCCTTCCCTCTTTATTCAACTTGTAAATATCGTCGATATTATCAATCTTGTACTTTTTCAAATAGTTATCGAAGAATAAAATTAAACCCTGGGTAATTATAAAATTTGCTATTGAATCACGAGTATAAAATGCGCCCTCTTTTTTCCTATTATGATATACTCTTAGAAAATTTGATTCAATACTAGGAATTGAACTCAAACATGCTGTTATTTTCTCATGATTTCCAGTTTCAATAGAATTTAGAATAGTCTCGTATAATGAGTCAATACTTAGATTATTTATCTTATCTTTCATTTTTGCAACTTCTATTCTTCTTCAGTTCAAATTAATTTAGGTATTTTAACTGAATATGGTGTTTTAATTATATTTCAACTCTTATATGGTATATTCTTTATGTTTTTATAGTTGTATTTATTTAATAAGATCAGAACCATGACAAATAACGATGAAGAAAAAGACGGAGTTGCTCCGATCACCCCGATTATAAAAAAATTGAAAAAAGAGTATGATAAAGATCCAAACGATTGGAGAGTGATTGGATCTAACGACGATCATGGAAATTCAGACACATTTATTACAAAAAAACCCAATGCGTATTGGCTTAAATCAAAAATGTTAAGTCCTTATTCTTCTTTGAGTATGGGTTCGATTGTTCGTAACATTGACCGTGATATAGATGAATCACTGGGAATTGGAAAAAATTTAACTCCTGATGAAATGCTTCGCTTGTTTGGCATGATTGTCCCGATAAAAAAGGATCAGAACATAATCGCCACAGGTATCGAAAAATATTCTCAGACACATGGAGATTATTTAAAGAAGATTATTAGCGAAAGAGATGCGAACTTAGGCCCTCAATTGGTAAAAAGAATCGATGAGGAATTCACTAAAAAACATCCTCAAAGAAAGAATTTATACATCTAAAAAACTCTTTTTATCTTAAAACTAAGATTAAAAAATCTAAATTCTTTTTTGATATAAAGGATTAAAGATAAAGTTCAAATCTAAAATCTCGCAGAAAAATTTAAACTTTACTTATTAGGGTCCCAATTTCGTCTTTATTTTTAATAATTGGTAAATTAGAAGAATATTTGGTGGAATTGTTCATCAATTCATTGATAATTGCATTCATTTTTTCAGGACCGGGTTTACCCTCAAGAGTTTTAGCATATTCTTTAACCATAATGATTTTAAGATCTTCAACGTAGAAAGACACACCTTTCTCGACCTCTTCCAATAAAAATTGAAATGACAAATCTGCGGTTCTTTCAGTAACAAAAAGAGGATTCTCAGGTTCTTCATACGTATAGGAAACCTCTTTCCAACGAGCTCCATTTGCATCCACAGGTACCATTCCAAAAATATAATCACTTGTATAAATCCATAATGGCGTTCCATTATCATACGATGATTCCACAATCGCTTTGAAGTCTGTCATTCTAGTTCAATTTGCTCTAATTTTCTTATAATATAGTTATATGATAATAAAGAGTTTTTTTTTTAATTTATAATCTTAGAAATCTTATTTGAATCTTATCTTTTTAGTTTAACCATAAATGAATTTTTAATAAAAAAAAGATTAATACACATTATGCGAGAACTCGTTTATGATAAATTAATTCTCGATATTCAGAATTGGATAAATAATTATGTACAGTCTGCAAATGCCGAGAATATTGTTGTAGGCCTTAGTGGTGGGATAGATAGCGCAGTTACTGCTGCCTTATGTACAAAAGCGCTTGGGAATAAAAATATTTTTGGATTGGGTTTACCTTGTGGTTCCATTTCTCAAGATTTAGAAGATGCTAAATTAGTAGCTAAATCCTTAGAAATTGACTTTACTGTATTAGATTTAAATCCAGTCTACGAAAAATTCTTAAGTATAATTGGTTCTAACTATAAAAGAAATAACTTAGCTAGCGCTAACCTCAAACCTAGGTTACGCATGACAGCATTATACTTCTATGGTCAAACAAAGGGAAAAAGCTTGATTGCTGGAACAAGTAATCGAGCTGAATTGGCTATTGGATATTTCACTAAATATGGAGATGGAGCCGCAGATTTTGAACCGTTGGCTTCTCTCTATAAACAAGAAGTTAGAAAGTTAGCTAAAATTTTGAACATTCCTGAAAGAATAATTACCAAGCCCCCTAGCGCAGGTCTCTGGACAGGACAAACCGATGAAGGCGAGATAGGATTAACATATGATATATTAGATGAAATTCTTTATAGAATTGATTATAATATTAATTTTGACGGTTTAAACGATGAAGATATTCAAAAAGTACGAGAATTGATGAGTGCAGCGAGACACAAGTTAATGATGCCTTCAATGTTTAACGTAAGAGATTAATATTTATAGTTTAATCTACAAACTGGAAATTATTCTTCTAATTTTATTAATGCGGGAAGTTATTTCATCCATTTTAGTTTTCAAATCATTATTTTGACTTTTAAACTCTGAATCTGACATTGAACCTTTATTAAAGCCCTTCTCTAAATCTTTAAAACCCCTTTCTAACGAATAACGCTTTCCCTCAAGAGCAATCAATTCTTGGTATAGAGTGTCTTTATCATCTGAAATATTGTCTAAATTTGGAGAATCAAAAGTCGATTCCATACTAACATCTACTTTGTTAAAATCAATAAATGGCATAACATCTGCCTCTTGAACATTTTTATTGGGCGGTTTTTTCTTTTCTTCCTTCTTCTTGACTTCTACTTTGGCTGGTATCTCCGAAAAACCAGTTGCTTCTTTTGGTTTTTCTGAGGTTTTATTTCCCATAGAAGAAAATACATTAAATAAGTCAGATGCACTAGAAACAATTGATTCGCTTTCAATCTCCTCAATCCTCATGGCGGAAATTTTTGGTTTCTCGGTTAAAAATGACATAACATCAGAGGTTTGTGATGATGGTATCTCTTCGGGCTCTTCAGTTATTATTGGTGTTATTCTCCTTTTTTCTGCTGCTACGGGAATGTCTTCGGATTCCTCTATCACAACAGGGCTAATTTTTGGTTTTTTTTTAGGAATGGGAGTTAAATCAGGCTTATCCGAGACTATTGGTTTATTAAATGACTCTAAAGGAATTAGAGTTAACTGTTCTTTCGAGGGCTCTAAATTTAAATCTAGAGGTTTTAAATCAATCGATTTTTCTTCGGTTTTTTCAGGCATAATTGGAGTTTTGGGAATTGACTGTTTTGAAGTTAGGGGTGGTTTTATCATTTTCTTTATAACAGGAATCCTTATTTTAGGAGGAACAAGTTTTACATTTTTGCGGGGAGTTATCTTGTGAACTTCCCGCTTGGTAGTCACACTCTGAATATCCTTATCTTTTTTCTCCAACTCTTTTTTAAGGTTATCTATTTTCCCCTTTAAGTTTTCTATTTCGCCTTTGAATTGGTCTGAAACTTTGTTAAATATGTCAGTTAAATCTACTTCTGAATCCCCATTCTTAGATAAAATTGTGGGTTCCGCAATTCTTTCTTGAATTTGTTCCCCATTTAATTTTACATCATCTGGAATGTTTATTATGTTTCTTATATCGGCAGGTAAGGTTGTTTCTGAAAACCAAAGATCAAGCGTATCCCAATCATCCAACTTTTTAAGAATTTCCTCGATAAAAACTTTCCGTTCTGAATCTGTACTTTTTTTTTTTAAATTAGTAAAATAGTTAATGAGTTTGTCTTTCGCTTCAATTTCATCATCAGGCGACGGTTGTCCTTCCGTAAGAAACGAAAAAAGTCCGCTAATTTCGCGTAAAGTCTCATTATAAGTTTCTTGGTCAGTCATAAAAGGTACGAGGTTAATTTAATTATAATTCTTAGCTTTACCTTGATATTTAAGTATAAAAAAACTATACACTAATTTATTTTTATGTATTATATTTGCTTAAAAGAATAGAAACGTGATATTTTCAGAGAAATTCTCAATAGCACGGTTTTTATGGTTTAACCAGTTTGAACCGCTTTTAATGATGATTGGCGGATACTACTTATACCAAGAACAGGTAAGGACTTAAATTTTATCTTCCAACATTTATTATTTCCCGCACAAGGATATCAATTATCTTATAGAAAAAGATCTACGATCGAAAGCCATTTTTTTTTGGTATCAGGATCATTTATGCTTTTATTTACAAGATTTTTCCCTTTTTTAAGATTTTCAACTCCAAACTCAAGATTTCCAAGTGCTTTATAGCATATACCTAATTTGATGTAAGTTTGGTAAATATACCAATCTTGACTCCCTAAAACCATAGCCTTTACGAATTTTTTAGCCGCTTCTTCATATTCTTCAAAATACATTAAAATTTCTCCGTAAGTATCATAATAAATTCCCGTGTCAGGTTCATATTCTATGAGTTTCTGAATTATTTCTATTGCTTCTTCTTTTCTATCTAAAAATTGTAGCCAGTAGGCTTTATAACTAAGAAGATCACGATCTTCTGGATATTTTTGAATCAAATCATTAATTATCTCTAACCCACTTTCAATTTTTTTCATCTTTTTAAGGACTGAAGCTTTTTTAATTTTAATATCCTTTTCATTTTCGGGGAAAATTTCAAGGATATCATCTAATAATTTTAAGGATTCACTATATTGGTTGAAATAAATCAAAATTCTAATTTTTGAATAGTATAAATCAAGGTTCATTGGATCTGATTCAAGTTCCTTATCAATCTCTTTAACCTTTTCTTTATATTGTTTTTCTAATCTATTAAAACCTTTAATTTGAATTATATCTGACATATTCTGCCAAATAATTCCTTCTAATTTATCATAAGTATCTTTTAACTTTCGTTTAGACTCAATTTTATAAGCTAGAACTCTAATATATTCAGGTAAAAAGTCTCGTAATTGATCCTTTAAATCCTTATTAAATATTTTATTGCAAATTTCTTCAAGGATATCATTTATTATAGAGGTTATACTCTCGGATTTTCCAAATTTTTCCAGAAATGTATATTTTGTAATATGGTCCTCAGTAATCGCTCGAAGCATCCTTTCTAGTTTCTCTCCTGATCGGAAATAATAACACATATCGGGAAAGACTTTCAATTTAAAAAATGTAAGATTAAATAAATTGCTTTCTACAATCTCATCAACCCAAAAATCAAGCGTTTTTTTTCTAATATGGTAATATCTTGAAAAATCATCAAAAGAGATATAATCAGGGTAAAAATCTGGATGGTTGGTTGAAATAAAGAGTAAAATTTTATCAAAATCTACCTCTTCTTTTAAAATGTTGCTTACCTTTGAATAGTCCAATTTTAATTTATTGTTAATAAACCTATATCTAATGTTATCATTAGTGATTTTGAATTTGTCGAAAAATTCTAATGTTTTTTTTGTAGTTCCATCAACACGTTTACTTTCCTCTTCTAAAATTGTTTGCCTATCTAAATCGTAATTTTGCAGCATCTTTGAATATTTAGACTTACCTGAATGTGTGATAAAGTATTTTTTATCTTCTTTCAAGAGTGATCCTTCTTGAACTAATGAACTTAGATTCTTTGATAACGAGGATTGTGCTATAGAGATAGGTTTATTAAGAAAGTCAGCCCTTTTGCAATAATTATTATTATAGACCATCCAAAGAATCCAATGGGAATAATTTCT
>DATKTW010000094.1:0-22526 GCA_035530895.1 Candidatus Nanopelagicaceae bacterium | reverse complement strand
ATAAGCTTTTCTTTAATATTTATCTTCTCTATATCATTAAATTTTATTTTAAAATCCTTTTCAAATTGTTTTATTTTATTCTCGTTAAAAGAAAAACTTTCATAACAAAATAAGCCCAGGCATAGTTCTATATTTTCAGATGGAACAATTCCTAAGTCTTGCATACACCTAATAGTATAAATTTGACAAGGAGTTCCTACAAAAGCAAGTTTCTTAGATTTATAACGCGTTAATTTAGAGATGGATCTTGTATATGTGCTTATTTTCTGAGCTTCTTTTAATTGTTGAGAAATGTCCAATTTGATTCCTGTTGCGTTAATTAGGTCTTGTTTAGTATATGCAATAGTTGATTCTCTGGAGAACGGAGCATTTCTTTGTGCAACAATAGCTCCATCAATAATTTTTTTTTGAATTAAAAAATTTATAATTGAATTTACAACACCTCCATCAATCCCAAATTTTAGAAATTCTGCATCAGTTGATTGACATGAACGGATTTCCTCTACAAAACCTAAAGGCATTGAAATAAAATCGGAAAACTTATATAATTTATTTATATTTTCATCCAAAACATGTGTCTGAGGGCAAATATAATAGCAAATTCCACATTTAAGACAATTTTCTTCATCTATATAATGTGGAGGAGAATTAGTATCAGAAAAATCAATTATATTATACTCCGCTGAAGAGCAAAAGCTTACGCAGCCCCCACACAATTGGCAAATACCCTTATTATGAACCTCTTTTATTAGATCAGAAAATGTCTTTAATTCTATGAGAAAACAACCTAATTTTTATAATGTTTAGAAAAAAGTTAGATTTTTTTTAAGATTATCTTTTTATCTCTAATTACAAAGATATAAGATATTTCTTATTAAAATAAAAAAAATTCATTATTTAAAATTCATCCTGTAGTTAGCAGTGGTTCTAATGAAATAAGCCCATATTTTTTCAGATTTTCGCTAGAGGCAAATTGTCGAATCATATCCTCTTTAAGATCTATTTTTTGCTTAACTCTCCTTCTTACTCTATGAATTGAAAGCCCATAGACATCTTCTGCAGCCTCTAAAACCATTTCAGACAAAGTAGGATGACTATGAACAGTGTTAGTTATATCATTAATACTTAGCCCGTTCTTCATTGCCAGAGCGATTTCTGCGATTAATTCGGATGCTGAAATACCAATACAAGAAGCCCCTAAGATATCATCTGTTTCCTCATCAGTAATAATCATTAAAAAGCCTTCTTCTTCACCCATACATTTCGCTTTTCCTAATGAAGCATATCCAAATCGACCTGTTCTTATTTTAACTCCACGATCTTCGAGATATTTTGATTTGTATCCAACAGATCCGATTTCAAATGCAGTAAAGATTGAAGCCGGGATTACCGTATAATCTGTAACTACGGGAAAAGTATCAAACCCTCCAATACTGCTAAGGGCATTAAATACTGCGATATTTCCCTCATAACTTGCCACATGCGCTAACAAAATTCCTCCAGTAACATCCCCTACAGCATAAATTCCATTCTCATTAGTTTCTAAGGTATTTGGGTTCACGACTATTTTTCCTTCATTAAGTTCAATTTTAGTATTTTCTAGCCCTAACCCTTCAATACATGGTTTTCGTCCTATTGACACAAGACAAAGATCCGCTTCATGAAAAGATTTCTCAGCAGAATCAATTTGGTCTTTAGGAACCTTTGAATCACAAGTTGTTGCGATAACTTTTGAATTAACCTTTTCTATTTTTAGTATATTACGATTTTCATAGATTTCAATACCCATGATATTAAATTTCTTTTTTAATTCCCGAACGACCAATTGTTCTTCATTGGCGATGATTGAGGGTAGATAGTCAAAAATTTTTACTTTCGACCCAAATCTACTGAAGATATTTGCGAATTCACAACCAATCACTCCACCACCTACAATCAATATAGATTCTGGGACTTTATTGAAATCTTTAGCTAAGATGTCATCACTTGTAAGTATAAATTTATGATCAATATTAAATGAGGGGACTAAAGTTGGTTTTGCTCCAGTTGCAATTATTAAACGTTTTCCTTTTATCTGTTTTGTATTCTTACCTTCAATATTAATTGTTATTCCATAATCCAAGGACGCTTCAAGAATCCTGGCAGCTCCATAATATAAATCAATTTTTCTTTGTTTAATTAAAGTCTCAATGCCACTTATTAATTCAGTCACAATTAAGTTCTTACGATTTACGGCATTCTTAAAGTTAGGTCTTACTTCTCCAATTATATCCACTCCAAAGTCCTTTGCGCTCTTTTCAATTTTTTCAATTAATTTTGCTGAGCTAAAAAGTGCTTTTGTTGGAATACATCCAATATTTAAACAAGTTCCCCCAACATTACCTTTTTCAATAAGAGCAACTTTTGCGTCATATTGCGCAGCCCTAACAGCTGCATGATAACCTCCTGGTCCCGCACCAATTATTATAAGATCATAGTTCATTTCAAATTTCACCTAAATCTTTTTTATAATTTATTTAATCAAATATTTTCTTTCCATAAATTTCATAGGAAGAAGTATAGTTATCATCTTCATTAACTTTAACTCTTCTATCCGTCTTAAATTTTTCTTTTTAACAATTTCCATTTCATAATCTCATATCATTCTCATCTCCATAAGCTATCTTGAAAGATTCACCATCAAAGCCATTCTCACACCCGTATCGAGTAAAAGGGCAATACGAGTACCCAAAAGCAGTTACATATTAATAACATCTTTTTTCTATACAGAATAGACAAAATATATGTTTTTTTTATGACAAATAAGTAATCTTTGTGTTTTAAAATTTCAAAATGGTTAGATTCTTTACTCATACCTCAAAAAAGCATGTTAACTATATTACTATGATTTAAAATTCCAGTATTATATCTTTTTTTAGTTCTATCATTGTTAGATTCCTAAAGGAGATAAGTCAAAAGTTATTAAATTACGAAAAAATAATATAATAATCATGGTAGATTATAAATTCTGGCTCATTAAAATCGAAGATCACATATTTTGGCTCTACCTTAATAACCCTAATAAAAAAAACGCATTTGATATCGCTGTTGTTAATGAATTGGAACAAATTTTAGAAGATGAGATTATACAAAACAACAATATCCGAGTATTAGTAATCACTACTTCTTTAGACGATATTTTTACCGTTGGACTTGATATTAAATGGCTCGTAACTCTAGACGAATCTAAAACAACAGATATGACAAGAAATTTACAGAAAATCTTTAGTAAATTTGAGGTTTTACCGATTCCTGTCATCGCTGCAATAAAGGGATTGAATCTTACAGCGGGATTCGAGCTTATGTTATGTGCGGACATCATAATCGCTGCCGATAACGCGAAATTTGGACAAGTTGAGACGAAATGGGGGATGACGCCTGCTGCTGGAGCTACTCAAAGATTAACTCGCTTAATCGGTCCAATGAAAGCAAAAGAGCTTATATACACTTCACGGATAATTAATGCTCAAGAAGCTATAAAAATTGGTTTAATCAATGAAATCGTTCCGCTGGCCGAACTTGAAAATCGAGTTAAAGATTTGGCCAAGACTATCATTAAAAATTCAGCTAGAGCAATTGAATTATCCAAGCAGTTAATACAAATGGGAATCTATAACAATGAGGACGGCTTTCAAATGGAAGGACAAGCTTTTCAAGAACGCTTTTCTTCAGGAGAACCAAAAAGAAAATTGAAAGAATTCTTAGAAAGATCGTAAATATTTGTTAGAGAAAGCTTTAAAAATACTCTAAAACACGGATGAATTTATCTTATAGGATAATTTAAATTATAGTATATATTTTAAAAATAAAAAGTAAAAGACTTAGAGTTGATTTTATGGAATTTTCGCTTACTGAAAAACAGCAAATGTTAAAAAAAATTACTAGACAGTTTGCTGAAGAATATATTGTACCTATCGCTCGAGAGAGCGATGAAAAGCAAGAATTGGACGATAATGTCTTTCAAAAAATGAAAGAAATGAATTTTTTTGGTGGTTGTATACCAGAGGAATATGGAGGAGCAGGACTACATAATGATACAATAGGGTTTAGCATCATTATAGAAGAAATCTCGCGCGGAGACGCTGCTTGGGGAATTACAACAGCGGTACACAATGGTGTTGCTGCGTACCCTATTTATAAATATGGTACGGAAGAACAAAAACAAAAATTTTTAATTGATCTCGCAAAGGGTAATAAAGTTGGAGCTTTCTGCCTTACGGAGGCTAATGCTGGAAGCGACGCAGGTGGCGTTCAATTAACAGCTGTTAAGGATGGAGATGAATACATTCTAAATGGTACTAAGATATTTGCAACATCCGGTGGTATTGCGGGGACACTACTTGTAGTAGCTAAAACTGGTGAGAAAGATAGTAGGAAACAAATGACCATTTTTATTGTAGATTCTAACACACCAGGCTATTCTGTGGGCGTTAAAGAGGATAAAATGGGAGTTCGAGCTTCGAACACATCTGAGCTTGTGTTTCAAGATGTTAGAGTGCCCCAGGAAGACATTTTAGGTAATCTTGGTGAGGGCTTCAAGATGGCCATGAAAATCTTAGACTTTGGTAGAATAGGTATTGCCGCTCAATGTGTAGGATTAGGACAAGCAGCTTTAGAAGCTTCAATTAAATATGCAAATGAAAGAGTCCAGTTCAACCAACCTATCGGAAGATTTCAAGCTATCCAATGGAAAATCGCTGATATGTCGTGTGCTATTGAATCAGCTCGGCTATTTACATATAAAGCTGCTTATTTGCATGATATTGGGTCGGAATTCGGTCTGGCAAGTTCTATGGCGAAATTAGTTGCATCTGAAGCGGCAATGCAAGCTGCTCATGGTGCGGTTCAAATACACGGAGGTTACGGATTAATGAAAGCATACCCAGTAGAACGATATTTCAGAGATGCAAAGATGGGTGAAATTTACGAGGGAACAAGTGAAATTCAAAGATTAGTAATTGCAGCTAATTTACTTAGAAAAGGAGCGTAGCTGATTTAAATGAGATTTATTATTATAAAATAGCTAATTTTTCTTTCATATTTTTGTTTTAATATCGGAAAATTTATTTTTCTTGAATAAATTATTCGTTTTAACAAAAAATTGATAATTTTTAATCTAAAGAGAGCTAAATAAATAGGGATTTCGATTTGAAAATATTTGTTTGCGTAAAACAAGTACCAGGCGTATCAGAGGTAAAAATAGACCCCAAAACCAATACGCTTGTAAGAGAGGGGATTTTATCTATAATCAACCCTAACGATCGAAATGCTATTGAATTGGCTTTAACTTTAAAAGAAAAACATGGTGCTGAAGTTTTAGTTCTCAGTATGGGACCTCCTCAGGCAGAAGAAATACTGCGTGAAGCGTTAGCGATGGGGGCAGATAAAGGATTTTTACTAACAGATAGAGCTTTCGCTGGAGCAGATACGCTTGCTACATCGTATACTTTAGCATTAGCAATCAAAAAAATCTTGAATGAATACGACTCCGAAGAAAAGTATCTTGTTATTTGTGGTGCTCAAGCAATAGATGGAGATACTGGACAGGTTCCCCCAGAATTAGCAGAAGAGTTAGGAATTCCACAAATTGCGTATGTTTTAAGTATAGAATTAAATGGGGATAAAATCGTTGCTGAAAGAAAATTTAGAGCTGTTGAGATAGTAGTAATTGAAACGAAATTACCCGCATTAATATCTGTTTTAACCGATATCAATAAACCCAGGTATCCAAGTATGATTGGAATTATGAAAGCACACGATGATTCCAAAATTACATATTTTGATGCCGACGCTTTAAATGCTGATAAATCGAAAATAGGATTAAATGGTTCTAGTACTGAGGTGTGGAAAATTTTTGCTCCCGAAAGAAAGGGTAATCGCGTTATATTAAGAGGAACACTTGAAGAAATTGTTCAGCAATTATGTCAAAATTTAAGGGACGATAAAATCATTTAGGAGGATGCTTTAATTGAGTATTATCATTGACGATGAACTATGTACAGGGTGTGGAAGTTGTGTAGACAGTTGTCCCTTTGGAGCAATTGAATTAGAGAACGATAAAGCAAAAGTATTACCAGCTTGTAATTTATGCGGAGCTTGTGTAGAGATTTGTCCTGTAGAGGCAATAAAGCTAGAACGCGATGGAAATAAATCAAAAAAAATTGACATTTCTCAGTTTAAAGGCGTTTGGGTTATTGCTGAACATTATAAAAGTAAGATTCTTAATGTAGCGTTCCAATTATTAGGAAAAGGACGAGAATTATCAGATTCATTAGGCGTGAATCTAACACTCGTTATTTTAGGAGCTAACTTCGATGAGAAATTAGGAGATTTTAGTCAATATGGGATGGATGAGATAATTTATGTGGAATCGCCGGTATTGAAAGATTACTATTCAGATTTATATGTTAAGGTAATTTCAGAGCTAATTGTTGAGCATAAACCAGAAATAATATTAATCGGAGCCACTCCTACAGGAAGAGATTTCGCTCCAAGAATAGCTAAAAAACTTAATGCTGGTTTAACTGCAGACTGTACCGGTTTAGATATAAATCCTGAGACGAAAAATTTACTTCAAACACGCCCAACTTTTGGCGGAAACATTATGGCTACCATTAGAACTCCTTCGAGTAGACCTCAAATGGCTACAGTAAGACCTGGGATTTTTAAAGCGCCTATACCAGTAGAAAAAGAAGTATCCATTAGGAAAATTGAATATTCATTTAAAGAGAAAGATACTGTTTCAAAAATAGTAAAAATTATCAATACAAGTAAAATAACAGTAAATCTCGAGGACGCAAAAATCATAGTAGCAGGTGGACGAGGAGTTGGTTCAAAAGATAACTTTAAACTTATTGAGGATTTGGCAAATGTATTAGGGGCAGAATTAGGTGGGTCAAGAATAACCGTTGAGTTAAATTGGCTTGATCCAGACAGACAAATTGGTCAAACAGGTGTAACAGTTTCTCCAAAGTTATATATTGCTTGTGGTATTTCCGGAGCGATCCAACATATTGTTGGTATGGAAAACTCACATATTATCGTAGCAATTAATAAGGATCCAGATGCTCCTATCTTTAATTTTGCTCACTATGGGATTATAGGGAATCTCCATGAAGTTATTCCTATGCTGATTGAAGAAATAAAGAGAATTAACCTAAATAAAGAATGAAAAAAAATGAAAAAAAAAATTTAAAACTCGGTTGCCATTTAAAAATATTTGATTTCTTTATCCGATGTTGAATACCTTCTTCTATAAATACTATAAAAATATTATTGACAAACAATTTTTCAAAAAATGCAGTCTAAAATTGAATAGAAGATAGATAAAATAAAAAAAAAAGTAATGGAATGCAAATTCATTTAGCAGGAAAAACTCATTCGTGGAGGAATAAATTACGGGCCAAAATCGAAACATTCCACTACAAGATAGAAAATCGAAATTTTCTAACATAATATAGATCTTTTGCATTTTTAAATTTAACGAAAAATTCGTTAATTTTACAAACGCTCTATTTGAATATTCAATAAAATTACATGATAGTAGCATATTTGAAATAACATATACCTTATTTTAATTGTATAATCGTAAATTTAGAAATAACTGCTAATATAATTCATAATTTTAATTTAAAAAAAAAAGAATTCTCGTATTTCTGCAGTTAAAAATCGTTTTATTTGAAAAATATTGCTCAAATTGATGTGTAAAATTTTAAATTGATATGCAAAAACAAGTTCAAAATCTATTTTTATTAAAAACTTAATAAGCAAAAAGTCTACATCTAATGACATGTACAACGCTAATCTTCACTAAATAGAACTAAATTTAAAATTTCATAGCCTATCTTAAATATTACTATACAAATCTAAATAGATTTTCGAAGATTTTTGTAATATCCTTTTTTCTTTGCTTCTCTGCTCCAATCATAATTTTAATTGTGATAAATTACATATCATTGAATGGACTTCACTTAAAAGTAATCCTAAGCTCAGAAAATTTTATTATTCTAATGTTATTTACCCATCCTTAAATTCGAAAGGTTTACCCATTCATTTCCCATTATCCAACTTAACAAATAATTTAATTAAATTAAAGTTACTAATTAAAACAAGAGAAGATAGATAACGCTTAATTTTAGATGCGAGCTAATTATGGAAGTGAAGAGTTATAATTTATTGAATGTAGGAGTAGGAGGTCAAGGTGTAATTCTTGCTACCCAAATTCTCTCCTACGCAGCATTATTAGATGATTATAAAGTTAGAACAGCTGAAACTCATGGTATGGCACAAAGGGGAGGTTCAGTTGCAACTTATCTTCGTTTTGGAACTGAAGTAGAAGGACCATTAATTCCTCGGGGGAAAACAAACACAATTTTAGCTTTTGAAGCTAGCGAAGCTGTTAGAATTTTTAATTATGCTGGACCAGAAACTGTGTTTCTGATAAATGAAAACATAATAATTCCACCAATGATTCATCAAATGGGAATGGACTATCCAAAGTTAACAGAGATACGCGATTTTTTGAAAGAAGTGTCAGAACATATATATTTTATTGAAGGTGTAAAGATTGCTACAAGTCTGGGGAATGTTCGAACTATGAATGTTGTAATGTTGGGAGCCTTAATAGGATTAGATATAATACCGCTTAAGAAAGAAACTCTTGAGAAAGCTATCTTAAGTTATCTACCTTCAAAGTTGCATGATATAAACAAGAAAGCATTTGAAATTGGATTTGAAAAAGGTATAGAATTAAGTGGGGGTTCCAATGATTAGACCAGAATTTGCTGAGGAGAATCCAGGAAAAAAAATAATAATGTTGGGAAATGAGGCAATTGCCAGAGGAATTCTAGAAGCGGGAGCTGTAATTGGTGCGGGTTACCCCGGCACACCTTCATCAGAAATATTACCGACTTTAGCGGAAATGCAAAAGTTTTATCCCCATCTCAAATTAGAATGGAGTGTAAATGAAAAAGTAGGCTTTGAGGTAGCGTACGGCGGTTCGATGTCGAACGTACGTTCAGTTGCAGTTATGAAGCATGTTGGAGTCAATGTTGCATCAGATGCCTTCATGACAGCATGTTATGCAGGCGCAAGAGGTGGAATGGTTTTGATCTCGGCAGATGATCCTAATTGTTACTCCTCTCAAAATGAACAGGATAACAGATATTTTGGATTACATGCTCTTGTGCCTGTCTTTGAACCTTCAACTCCACAGGAAGCAAAAGACATGATAAAGTACGCATTTGATTTCTCAGAAGAATATCAATCCTTAGTGTTGTTCCGCACTACAACCAGGTTAAATCACGGGAGAGCAGATGTAATACTTGGAGAAGTGAAGGTTATAGATCGTGATTATGGGTTTGATTGGGACCGCTCCAGATGGGTTTGTTTACCTTCTCACTCGCGAGTATTGCGTCTGAGGCTGTTGGAAAGATTAGAAGAAATTTCCAATGATGCCGATGAGTTTCCGTTTAATTCACTAAAATTATCGGGAGAAAAGATTAACGGTATAAGATATGGATTTGTTGCAGCGGGAGTTCCATATTCTCAATTGTTAGATACCCTTAATTACTACGGTATTGCTGATAAAGTTTCAATTTTAAAGCTTGGATTAGTATATCCTCCACCTAAAAAGTTAATAAAGAAATTATTTGCTTCCTCGGACGAAATCATAGTAGTTGAAGAACTTGAACCTTTCCTTGAAAATATCATGAAGCAAATTGCGTTTGAAGAAGGCTACTCAAAAAACTTAACCATTCATGGCAAAGATATTTTCCCTCAAAATGGAGAATTTTTTGGAGAGATTTATTTAGAAAATATTGCTCGGTTGATTGGGTTATCTTATAAGAAAGTTCCTGTTCCTGAAAACATTTTAATCATCCCTCCAAGGCTTCCCATTTTATGTCCGGGTTGTGGGCATCGATCAACATTCTATGCGATTAAACAAGTAGAAAAAAAGATGAAGACGAAATTTGTGAACTCATCTGACATTGGTTGTTATACTCTCGCAGTTTACAAACCGTTAGAGGGAATAGACACAGAAGTGTGTATGGGAGGCTCAATTGGTTTAGCAAACGGAATTGCAAAAGTTCAAAGTTCAGATAATCCAGTTTTGGCAATTTTAGGTGATTCTACATTTTTCCATTCAGGGATTCCAGCTTTGATTAATGCGGTATTTAACAAAAATAATATGTTAGTCGTTATTTTGGATAATAGATCAACAAGTATGACGGGTTTTCAAGATAACCCAGGTACAGGCATTACCATCACTAACGAACCCGGTACGCAGGTTGTCCTAGAAGATCTTGTGAAAGGTTGTGGCGTCTCTCCCGAAAAGATCTGGGTTGAAGATGCTTATAAATTGAACGAGACAATTGAAAAGCTTGAAGAAGCAATCAAGGCAGAAGGAGTTCGAGTTTTCATTTCTCGACATTTGTGTTCCTTAGTAGAGTCTAATCAGTTTCGAGCTCAACAAATAATACCTCCCTCCATAATGGTAGATCAAGAAAAATGCATCGGTTGTTTGACATGTGTTAATAATTTTGGGTGTCAAGCGTTAAATTTTAATGAGGCTGAAAAAAAAGTTTCAATTGAGAGTTCTGTTTGTAGGGGGTGCAAAGTTTGTATAGACATTTGTCCTCAAGATGCGATATATGAGGAGATTGAATAAAAATATGATATCTCTTTTTTTTTCTCCCAAAACTATTGCTGTCATCGGAGCGACTGCTAATCCAAAAAAGTTTGGAAATGCTGTTACCATAAATATCCTTCGAAACAAAGACCTTACTAGTGAATTATATCTTATAACTCAAAATAATAAGGAAATTCTGGGAATTAAATGCTATAAAAGCATATTAGATGTTCATAAAGACATCGATCTTGCGATAATTTTAGTTCCTGCTAAAGCGGTAGACGGTGTAATTGATGAGTGCATTGAAAAGCATGTAAAATGTGTAATAATAATAACTGCAGGGTTTGGAGAAATTAATCAAGAAGGTAAGAGAGCTGAAGAATTAATTGCACAAAAATGCAAAAAAGCGGGAATTCGAGTTATGGGACCAAATTGCGTTGGAATACAAAATCTTGATATCGGACTCAACGCTTCTTTTATACAAGCAGCTCCATACGGGAATATTAGCATGATTAGTCAATCAGGTTCATTTAGCTGTGCTAGTTTTTATGCTATGGATCGAGAAAATATTGGTTGCTCTAAATTTGCAAATATCGGGAATAATATTGATGTTTCATTTGATGATATTCTTAAGTTTTATAAAGAGGATGCGAACACAAAAATTATATGCATCTACATGGAAACAGTTGAAGGAGGAAGGAGGCTATTAAATGCACTAAAAACTATTATTCCTATTAAACCAGTTATCATTTTAAAGGGAGGGAGAACTTCATCTGGAATGAAAGCTGCAAGTAGTCACACAGGTTCAATAGCCACAAACTATAAAATGTTGAAAACTTCTATACAACAAGCAGGAGCAACATTGTGTGAAAATGCCACTGATTTTATTACCGCCTTAAAAGCGTTTTCATTTTTACCCAACGCTACGGGTGAAAGAATAGGAGTTTTGACGAATAGTGGTGGAAGCTCTGTTTTGTTCAGCGATAAGGTAGAAGAGTATAATTTGACATTAGCTGAGTTTTCCGATGCTCTTATAGAAAAAATTCAACCCTATTTGATTTCGCTAGTTAAATTTCAGAATCCTCTTGACATGATAGGCGTAGCTGCTGAGCTACAGTATTATGAGATAACAAAAGCCATGTTGGAAGATTCAGGTATAGATATAGTTGTCCCATGTTTGGTTATTCCCCCATTCTTAGAAATGAAATCTGATGAACACTTTAGGGGAATGATAAGAGCTTGGAATGACACGGGAAGATTAAAACCATTGGTGCCTTTAGTTTTTTTTGGAGAAAATTTCATTGATCTAAAGGAAATTGCTGAAAAAGAGGAAGCACCCGTGTTTTATACTCCAACGGATGCAGCTTATGCGATAAAAGTGATATTAGATCGAATGAAATTGAAAAAATAGGATTTAAATTTAAAAAGTGGTAATTTTTATATCTTAACTTATTTTAAATCTTCCACCACTTCAAAATCATGCTCTTTTAAAACATTTATTCCTTTTTCGTTATCATCTAGTCTTAGAACTGTCATTGTACTTATTTCTGAAGACTTTTCTGCAAAAGTATACATATATTCGATATTTACATTGTGATTTCCAAGGGTTTTAGCGATATTATACAATTGAGTGATGTTATCTGATAACTTTACGGCGATAACTTCCGTTACTGAATGTAAATAATCTTTATCTTCTAATAATTCAATACATTTCTTATAGGGTTTGACTAGGAGTAATAATAATCCATAATCTTCTGTTTCAGCAACAGTTAATGATCTTATATATATTTTATTACTCATTAGAAATTCAAAGAAATTCGCTAGTTGTCCGGGTTTATTTGGGAGAAAAACAGATATTTGTTTTAACAGCATTTTTTGTTCGCGTGGATTGTATCTTGTTTAGTATTTCTATCTTAAAATGATATTTTTACTTAAATTATTTGAAATTTAGATTGTTTAAAAATGATTCTGAATGAAATTATAAAAAAGAGGAAAGTATTGCTAATTATTTATCTGCATATTCTTTTTTCATTTCTTCAAATAACTTCTTATATTCTTCGATATACTTTTCATCGTTAGTTTCTTCAATCTTCTTGAGGAGTTCGACAGATTTATTTAATGTGGTAGAAGTTTTCTTAATCTTATCGAAATATATTTGTTTAATTTGTTGAGATTTAGCACCTCTCAAAGAATTTTTGTATCCCTTAATAGAACTTTCAATTTCTTTTTGAGATTCCTTAACTGAATCTGCAAGTTGCTTTTTTCGCTGTTCTAACCTAATACAGTTATCACATACCAAATTATCGGATTTTTTTTGTCCCTTTTTTATCATAAAAGCATTTCCACACCGAGAACATACAACGAGGGAAACAATCAGCTTATCTTCGTTAGAGTTGGGCATAAATGATAACTATTTTATTTTAAAATAATATATTTACTAATCTAATAACTTTTTTATAATTTAATAATTGATTTTTCTTTCAATTTTGTGATAAAGATTCTCTTTCTTATTTTTAAAAATATTTATGATGAATGTGTGATTTACTTGCCTATGGAATTGTCCTTCTCACTAATTTCTTTGTTACTTATACTGGGATTATTATCTGGTGCTATTTCTGCTATTGCGGGTATCGGAGGAGGAGTATTCTTTGTATCAATAATGACACTTCTTTTTTTTATCCCTATTAACATCGCGGTAGATACGAGTACTTTTATAATTCTTTTTTCCTCTTTAGCAGGTTTTATAACCTATTTACGACAAAAGAGGACGACTTTTAAACTTTCGCTAATTTTTAGTAGTTTCTCCATACTGGGCAGTATTTTAGCCTCTATTATCTTTTCTATTATTATTATCGATAATTTCATCTTAAAACTGTTATTTGCAGGAACACTACTTATTTCGGGATTATACATGATAAATAAGGCTAGAAATTCAAAGAATCAAACCAACATACAGGAAATTAACCATGCCGAATTTTCCTTAAAAAATCAGGAGAATAAATTAAATTTTAAGAAATCCATACCGCTGTTCATCTTAGCGGGATTCACAGCAAATTTATTAGGTATTGGTGGCGGAATTATAAACACGCCTTCGCTTAACATAGTTCTAGGTTTTCCTATTCATAATTCTACGGCTATCTCGACATCTATGATATTTTTTACTGCAATTTACAATACCACGATAAAAAGCTTCTTTGGACATATTGATTACATAATTGGGTTAATTATTGCTATCGGCTCTATACTTGGTTCAATCTTAGGGGCCAAAATTTCCAAAAGGATGCCTAAGGTTTTATTGCAATACTTCGTGGCTGTTGTGCTAATAGCTTTAGCTTTAAGAATGTTCTTCGATTAGAATTTAACTTTTTTTTTGTGCTCTATAAAATTGATATAATATCAAGAAATATATTTATTAAATAAAGAAGAAAAATAATTGGAGATATATTATGGAAAGTACAGTTTTGTTAGATATAAAAGATAATATCGCAATTGTAACTCTAAGTAATCCAGAGAATTTTAATCCTTTAAATAAATCGACAGGAGAAAAGTTATTAGAAACTATTGAATCTTTAAAGGATGATGAGGATGTCAGATGTTTGATAATAACGGGATCTGGAAAAGCTTTTTCTGCGGGAGGTGATATAAAACAGTTTAAATCTAGTATTGAAAACGGAACCTCAGGTCAAGTTATGGACGATTTAACGAAGGATCTTTACAAAATTGCGCTAATATTACGCGTTTACCCTAAACCGGTGATAGCAGCTGTAAATGGATGGGCAGTAGGGGCAGGAATGAATCTCGCTCTTTCCTGTGATTTGATAATTGCTTCAGAAAAAGCGAGATTTAGACAATCTTTTAGTAAGCTTGCGTTAATTCCTGGGTTCGCTGGAACTATTTTGCTTAGTCGTCAACTCACCTGGCAGCAAGCCTGTCAAATGGCGTTTTTTGGAGATACTTATACAGCAGAGGAGATGAAAAAGCTTGGTTTTGTTAATGAAATCGTGGCTCCTGAAAAATTGGAGGAAGTTTCTATAGATTGGGCTCAAAAACTTGCTAGTGGTCCGACATTAACATATGCAAGAACCAAGAAACTATTCTTTGACGCTCTTAGTACTCCGTTAGAAGAACATTTAGAGAATGAGCGACAAATGCAAATTAAATCGGCAGAATCTGAAGATTATAAAGTAGGGGTATTTGCTCTTAACGAAAAAAAAGAACCGAAATTTGTTGGAAATTAGTAAAATCCTAAATTTTTTTACTTTATTAATTATTAATTCATTATAATTATCTTAACGTGATTCTTTCTATGAGTAATGGATTAAAATTATTGCGAATTGAATACATCTTTAGCGTTTTAGTACCTTGTTTACTAAGTATTTATCTAAATAATTACGAGGTCATTACTCACATTTGGATATTGGCGGGATTTGCCTTTTATGCTATTACTGGGAATACTCTGAACGATGTTATAGATATGAAGGATCCAGACGAAAAAGAAACACTCAAAAGAGTCCAAGGTTATAGTCGTAAAGAAATTTTAACAATTTCGTTAGCAACTTTCTTAATAGGGACCCTTTGTTTTATGAATAGTATTATAGTATACCCAATTTTAGGGATTTATTTAATAATCATAGTTGTTTTGGTAATTTTTTATTGTCTGTTCAAATCACTTGTTATTGTTAACCATATTATATTAGGTATTTCACACATCGTTTTACCATGGTGGATGATTAAAATTAATGCTGGCGATGTAATCTTAGGTATCTTCCCCGAACTATCTGTTTTTGAGTTATTAATACTACTTTCAGTGGCATCCGTAGGTTATACGGGTCAAATGCTACATGAGTTAATTGATGGAGACTCTTTATCAAAATTATCTCCAAAGGTTTCTCAATTGGTAATTTGGATTGCTTCCGTAGTATCGCTAACAATAGCGATAATCTCGCTAATCATTACGCAATTCATTATATTTCTACCAATAGTTTTCTTTCCTTTTGGAATCATGTATATATTCAGGAAACCACGTAAAGATTTATTAGGCCGAACCTCGCTAAAGGATGTAGGAATTATACTAGGAAATCTGATACTTGTTTATGTAGTCATTTTAATTATAGCACCATAGTAATGCTTTAAAAGTGAATGTTCGAGGCAACTAAGATATTATGAGTAGTAAGAGAACTCCAGCATTTAGAGAAGATTTATGTGATTTATGTGGGCTTTGTTTTCACTTATGCCCCGTTCTGGAACTATCTTTAGAGGACGCAAAAGAGGAAATTCATAATTTAATCAAAGGTCAAACCTCGAAGTATGTTCTCAGTAAATGCAACACCTGTTTATCGTGTAATCTGTATTGTCCACAGAACGCTAATCCATACCAATTGATACTTGAACGATGGAACAATCTTTATATAGAAAGAGGAGCGCCTCCTCTTTACTATTTTGTCTGTCCTACCGAAGATAGAAATATCTGGCAGCTATTAAATTTATTTTTGTCAAACCAAGAAAGAAGGTGGATTCATAGATGGATGAATTACACACCTAAAAGCGAAGATACTTTGTTTTTAATTGGAAATTATACTCATTTATTACCGTTCATTATCGGAGCGAGTAGATTGCTTGACTACTTCAAACCCATAGATCGCATAGATCAATGGGAAGGTGGTGCTTATCTTTATCAAGGAGGGTATTTAGATGTAGTGCAGAAGATAGCTGAAAGAACTAAAAGAGATTTTGATGGTTGGGGCGTAAAAAATATTGTTACTTCTTTAGACGCTCTTGATCACCTATTCAATGAAGTCCATCCAAAGGAAATGGGAGTAAAACATGAACAGAATTTTACTAATTTTCATCAATGGCTTTCTGACAATATTAATTCTGGAGAAATTTCTTTAACAAATAAACTTAATTTAACGGTAACAGTACACGATAACTGCTATTCTAAAGCAAATGGAATTGTATACTGGGAGCATCCTAGAAATATTTTGGAGAAATGTGGATGTTCCATAATTGAGATGAAGCATATTAAACAAGATTCATTATGTTGTGGATTTGGAGCAGGAGCCTCATGGGTTAAAAATATGTCTCTACCTTTTGATATGATCTCTGAGGGAGTAAAAAAATTTAAAGAAGCTGAAGAAACTGGAGCAAAAGTGCTGGTTTCTTACTGTAGCGGATGCCTTTATTTAATGTGGGCTATAAAAGAATTACATAGAAGTAAAATAGATTTACTCCATATCATTGAAGTCGTTAGAATGGCAATGGGTGAAAAATTGAATTACCCTAAAGATCATATTAAACGAGCTTGGGATATCATAGCAATTATAACTTACTCTTTGCTGTTATCAACATTTAAAAAAAACTTTTATATAAGAAACATTACGTACGACAAAGATTTTAGCACATACAAACCAAAAAAGCATTTAATATTAAAAGTGATAAGATATCTATTTGATTTTAAATTAATTAGAATAGTCTATGCTAAACTGTTTCGACTAATGATGCCAATAATGAAGACTCGATAAAATATAATTTTTTATTTTCTATTTCGTTTAATTATTAACTAATTATTACTAAAAATTTATTAAAAGTAATATATGAGTGAAAAAATTTTAATAATTTATGTAATTTTTTGAAATTTTTGTATTAATCTAAATCATATGTGTAAAAATGATTTGTTAAAAGGTTTAAACCAAATTTAAATAGATGAGTTTCCAATATTATCTTAATTCAATTTTTTAAACTAAAAAAATTGATTTACTTTATACAAAAAAGTTTTAGAACAAAGAAAGGTGAAAATTATAAAAAATAAAAACAAAATAACACCATTAATAGCAATTAGTTTATTTATATTGCTTAGCGCATTTAATATAAGTTCTGGTATTGCAATTAATATGCAAGGAGACGGAGCAACCTTTAACCTTGATAAAACGGACCCGGTAGGATACGGTGTTTATATTCCAGCACCAAATATGTATACTACTATGTCAATAAGTGGGTCAAATCAGGGAGAATTTGTTGCAATGAATTGGCTCGGAGTATCATTACATACAGAAACCGTAAATTATCCAGGAGATGATGTAAGCTACATATATCCGAGGTATTTTGAAAATTATTTAATTGATAGTACGACTAATAATGACTATATTAACCCTTGGTCAGCTGAATGGCTGAATGTAAGTGCATACAGTGCAGAAAGTGATACTTTATCACCTTATACTTTGAATACCGTGTTTGACTATCATGTTATGGCTGAAGGAAGCGAAATAATTGTGCCATTAAATAATTCTAGCCCAATGCAAATTGACATAATGATTGGTAACACAGGACCTAAGATATTAAAATTTGATTGGTTAACTGATAATCCCGCGGGAGTATCTTATAACTATGAATTAATATCCCCATCAGGTAAAATAGTGATGACGGATTTTCAAACCGCCCAGACTGCAGTTATAGTTGGAATTCCTGTGTTTAATTATATTGCATTTGTTGCTAATAACATTGGTACGTATAGATTATTGGTAGATGCTTCATATAGCAAACCTGCTTATTTAAATTTGGAATTTTTACCAACTACCGTATCTACCTTATCTTTAGAAAAATTGACCTTTGGGGGAAATGGTGATGAAAATCCTTCTACACAAGAGATGTGGGATATAGAATGGCAATCTAACTGGTTTAAGATTAATGGAAAAAAAGGAGATTTATTTAGATTAGATTTAGGATTAGATTATTCCGCTCTTGCACCTATGATAGATGCGTGGTTACCATGTGAAAATAACTATATTTTAGATTCCAGTATTGCACTTGGAGTTTACAATCTTTACTTCCCTAACAGTGGTGCAGCATATATTTCTTTCAACGACGCTGCATATGGTATATGGTATAGATATTCATTATTCTTGAGTGAAATTGAAGTTTTAAATTATGATATTGGAGATAGTATAACCACTATGAGAGTGTCAAGGGACCAAAGGAAAGCAATTGACTTTACAATAGAACAAGATTCGTTTGTAAGATTCAATTATACTGAATGGGGTGACGGAAATGCTCAAGTATCTTCAATGGGAACAACAAACGGTTTTATTTTTAAAGATGCCAAAAAGCTTAGTTGCTATGAAGTTTTAAGCCCTCTTGAAACTAAATCGGCAGGTACCATGAGTTTCTACTACTATTATTTCCCTGCCGGGGATTATGAAGCAATAATTATAAATGGTGATCCTCTTTATGACAGTGTCTTACAAATTAGTTCTGAATATGTTTCTGACGCAAACTCAACAATTCCAATAACTAGTTTATCATATCCTTTAACTGATCCAACATCATCTTTAACTGCTCAATTTGAACCTGATGCATTTTATTCAAGTCTTAAGCAGGGTCAATGGTTTGATATTAATATCGCAGAGACGGGTCAATTTAGATTTAATTGGTCAATATATGCTTCTGACAATATTGCACAGGTTCCAACTTTAGCTAACCCATCGGTTGTTCTTGTTTATAATGGTTCCACAGGAGAATATTACGATTATACTTCAAGGTCACATACATATCTTCAATCGTTCCCTGCTCTTAGCATTTTATCTGATTATCTCTATATTGCATATCCAAGTAAATGGCATGATATGCACTTTAATATAACCCAATTAGGGACACTTGGTGGCGTAGATACTGGAGTAGACATCTGGAATGGCGGGGGCTGGGTTGAATTAGCACAAACATCTGATACTACTGGTGAATTTCAATCTGCTAATGGAACATGGGTTATGAATATTTATGGTGACGCTGATTTTGGAGCTTGGACAAAAGGCGTAGGAACTACATTCGATCGCAACGGTATTGATGAGGATAATTATTATTGGTTGAGATTTGACTGCGATAATGCTTATTCAACTATACCATATATTGATTTAATAAGTTTATCAAATATAACGATGCGCGGAGACGTAAATTTCGCTCTAGTGAGGGATAGCGGGTATGAATATTGTGATTTCTGGACGCCAACTGCTCCATATAGTATAACGGATATTTTTATAACCCAAGAATCAGGATATGACTTATTTAGTTATGAACAATGGCTTTTTGGTGCTGCAAGTGATCCCCAGATAATAGGATTAGAAGCAGGCAATTATAAGTTATTGGTAATTCCTGAGCAATGGACACATCCAGGATCATTAAGTATTAGGTTCGCTATTGAGAACTATTGGGGATATCATGTTGAGCAATCATTTACAATTCCAGGAGAACCTCTGGCACATTCATGGCAAATTGGAAATATGGTCAATGTCGGTGGTCCAATTTTATATAACTATTCAACATATCCATATGACTTTGCGGTAACATTTAATGATACTATTGTAAGTTGGAACGATTATACAGGCTTCTACGAAGGTTATTTAGCAGTAAATTGCTATGGAACACCATATAGTTGGACACAATTAGTTGTTGGAAGTGTAAATATCTCTGACTATGAACTTTATATAATGCAAGACCTTCCATGGATTGATAATAGCGGCCCAAATTTAGAAATAAGACGGATAGACGATACAATCGGTGATAATAATACTATTGAATTTGGTGTAATAAGCTCTAATTTTACTTTAATCTTTGAAATTTATGGTGATGGAAGTCCAAACGAAATGATTACATTAAATATAGGATTAAGGCAATACAACACAACTGCATTGTATGCCAGTGAAGTCACCGCAACTTACACTCCTCCTGGACCAGATCTAGGTCCACTTATTTTAACTTTATTGATTACAATACCCGCAGGTGCAGGAGCCGTCGTTGTTGTTTATGTCTTGAAGAAGAAGGGAAAAATTTTAACAAAACATCCAACTTAAATTAATTAATTAATTTTTTTTTTTTTGTTTTATAAATATAAACACACATTTTTTTATGTACTTCTTGTCTTTTAGAATAATAAAGAATGCTCATTTGCATTATTATTCCAATTAATTTAGTGTATTAAAGCAAAGAGCCATGATTATATTCACCGTTTGTATCTTTGTTCTTGTATTCATAAAAAACAAAAATTTTATTGTCTTATTGGCTTAGCAATATGGGAATCAAAAGAAAGTTGGTTAGCTGCGCGACCTGCAATGATAGAAGCAGTCAAGGATGATTCCTTTGATGATTGGTGGTTGAAACCTCCTGAAGTGTACCATCTGGTTAAAGTGTAATTTATCATAAGTTCTTATTTATGATGTAAACGCAAATTAACTGAGTTTCTATCCCTCAGAATTTTGAACCCTTTGACTTGATTTTATGTATGACAACTCCAATCACAATAAAAGCGGAGAATATTAAAATTATAAGACCCCTAAGAAGAATTAACATAAAAACAGCCATAGAACTGGTATGGGAAGGAATAGAATTCGTCTCAACATATATCCCCTTCGAGATTATAACCGAATTAAAAGAATACCAAATTGACGAGCTAGATGCTTACGATACAATCTATGAGAGGTTTAAAAAAAGTTTTTTACCAAAAAAAGAAAGCGTCCGGAAATATTTTAGCGATTTTATTCAAAGTAAAATTCTAAAAGAACTAAATAAAACTTACTTAAAGATAATACAGAAACCAAATTATAAAAATAAAGTTTTGAGGATAATTGGTTTTGAGCGACATTCAAAGATTTTCACAAATCCATTTTATCTAACCGGATTTAAAAGTAATTCCTTAAAAAAGCATTCATTACAGGAATTAAAGTTAGATTTTAAGAAGTTCGTATCGTTAAAGCTAAGCGAACTCATTAAAAACAATCAATTTGATTCTATTAACATTAAAATTCTGAAAAATTTTCCCTCCTTTAAAAAATGGACCATTAAGGTGATTTATAACTTAAAACAACAATTATCAAACTGTCAAATATATCAAAATGATAATCAAACTTATGATGTTTGCGAACTTTCTGAAAATTATTATGGAAAGAAGATTCTAAGTTATATCGAAAAAAGCTCAAAAACTCCTTTGCAATCCAATTTACCGATTAAAAAAACAATTTCTTCTGAGGATTTTAATAACTTATTAGAAAGTTATAAAATGCTAAAATTAGATGCCCCGAAGATAATTAGAGCAGAAGCTAAGAGTTAACTTGTTTTTTCAAAAATATTTTTTCAGCCAATTTACAGTTTCTCTAATAAAAATCTCAAGATGTTCCTCTACAAAATCATGAGTTGCGTCTTGAACTTCCACTAATTTATGGTTTTCATCCTGGGGCATCAAATTGAATGCTTTCTTAGTCAATTCTAAAGGAACACTTTCGTCCAAAGTACCTTGGATTATAAGTGTTGGGAGATTTAGTTTCTTCAAAGCAGTTCTTACTCGAAATTTAGCAACCTCCGTCATAAAACTCATATCAATTATAATAGGTTCATAATCTCCGGATGTTGGAATTTCTACGGGGCCCTTAGCTATATCCTTAAACCAATCAGCATGGTCTTCTGTTGTGTGAAGCAAGAAAAAGGGAGCCCAAAATATGTAAGTTATGATTCCAGATAAGCTTGCTTTTAATAGGGTCTGACCGCCAAAAGAGAGGCCCAATACAGCAATTTTTGAATATCCTTGATTTTTGACCCAATTACAGACACCTTCTAGATCATTTGCTTGTTTAGTTACATTTATCGGTTCTCTTTTATTTTCTCCAGAGCCAGAAAAATCAAAAATAAGCACATCATATTCTTCTTTATTTAAAGCTTTAGCTGTTTCAGGAAAACGCCCCCACTCGTATTTATCTCCTGTAAACCCATGACACATTATTAGAATGGGTGGTCTGTCTAAAGCGTTTTCTTCTAAAGCAAAATATAAGACACCATGGAGATCGCTCCTTTCAGCATTAGGGATTAAAACCCTTTTTTC
>DATKTW010000093.1:0-4873 GCA_035530895.1 Candidatus Nanopelagicaceae bacterium | reverse complement strand
TTATTGATTGTTCGACGATCCTTAGGTCTTCCAAATGGAAAAGAATCTCTAAAAGAATATGTTAAAACTATCGGTCTAAAACCTGATAGAAAAATAGGACGCAATATATTTCTTGGAATTAGTTGCTCAATAATATATTTTATTAGTACATATATTACTGGTAATATATTTGGTAATTATATTTTCGATTTGGATGTAATTTTTGGGAATCCTGGAACTAGTATTTCGATCTATGGATGGTTTATTTTTATATTAGCTCTAATTCCAGGAATCTGGGAGGAAGTTTCTTTTAGAGGGGTAATTTCTACTTTAAATTTAAGAAAATATTCTCGAACAACGGTATTAATTGTTGTATCAATAATATTTGGTCTATTCCATTATTTTAACCTTTTAGTAGGAAGCGATTTGGTTTTAACTGGAATACAGGTAATCTACGCGTCACTGTTAGGCTTTCTCTTAGGTTATCTTTTCATTAAAACTAAGAGTTTAATCCCCTCAATTATTTTGCATTATCTAATAGATAGTGTAGGGGCGTTATTTACATATGTGATATTCGATAGTATAGTTGATTTAGTATTATTTGCAATTATAGGCGTCGGAATAATCCCTACTGTTATAGGAGTTTTATTGGTTAAACTAGTCGTTAAAGAAGAACCAAGGTAACTCTATCTAAAAATTATTTTTCTTGGACCTACACTAAATCTATTTTATGATTCATTAGTAATGTAAGCAATACAAATCTTTAAAACGCGCTCAAGGGCTTCTTTTTCAATTTTATCGAAAGTATCCGTGGGTTGGTGATAAAATTGAAGCATTTTCTTAAGATCCATCGCAGATATATTTGCGGCTTTAACTCCTGCTTTTGAAAAGGCTGTAGCATCAGTACCGCCCGTAATTTGGCCTATTATCTTCTCCGTCTTCCCCGATCCTCCTAGTGCAGACTCATTCACCTTTATATTTGCACTTTTTGCAGCTTCTTTTAATTTTCTGACCATAACATCAGAATGCTTAGTTCTCGTTGAAGGCTCAAAATCGATGATAGAAATGTAATCTTTGCTCTGAATAGCGTCCATATTTACACACTCCGCTTCGTACTTCTTTAATTCGTTAAAATGCGCAGAAACATATCTGAAAGCTCCCCTTAGACCAGCTTCTTCGCAACCGAAAGAAATTAATCTAATTTCAGTGTTTTTAGGGACGATTTCTTTATTTTTTTTGAGGATTTTACCAACAGCTAATACAATTGCTACTGCACTTAAATTGTCAACAGCGCCTGGTACCGTGTTTGCTTTATCCCCGAAGGATACGAAGAAAAACAAGCCTATAAACGCAGGGATACCAATAATGAAAAGTGTGAGGATAAATACGATAAATAATTCGTAATAAAATAAGTTAGCCAGAATTAACAGAACTATTATTAGTGAGGTAACAAGCCATATAATCATTATGCTAATGCCAAGTAAAATCAATACGGGATAACCTATCTTTAGACGGGTTAATAAATTAAACTCAAGTGCACTATCATGGTGACCTGAAAAAATTAATATCCTTTTAACTTCATCTTTAGGATGTATTCTTCCTACAACATTTTGAGAGTTTTTAGATTTAAATAAAGGATCAATAAACTCACGATAATTGAAAAATTCGTTCCATAAAATTAAAAACGAAATTAAGTTTAGAGAGAAAGAAATTAATGTCATCAAGTACCCCCAATAATTTGTTAGATTAAGTGGTATCAGAAAAAACGCTAAAAAGGATGTAAGAACTAATAATATATCAATTTTTATAAAACCTAAAAACGCTCGAGGGTTGCACGAGAAAGATTCTAATGCTACATCATCACATGTTTTTTCTAATTCTTTTTTGATGATTTCAGCACTTTGAGCCTCTTGCGAACTACATGGCATTCTAGGCCCGCATTCCTCGATTATTCTTTTGATAATTTCAGTCATATAATCTGAATCTTCTTTACTGATATTGAGTTCCATATTAATCATCTCCTCGCGTTCTTAATCGTGAAAATAGTTATGTTTGGGTATTAGGTTATAAAATATATATCTATATTTCTTATAAAATAATTGATTTAGTGAGTTAAAAATCATAATATTTTTTTATTTATAGAACTGTCCGTTTTTTATCTTTTAGCGGTGTAATTAATGAATTTATTTAAAAACGAACAATATGTATGCAAAGTATGTGGTTTCAATATAATAGAGCATTTTCCTGAACGATGTCCTTTCTGTGGTGCTTTAAACGTAAATTTCATAACAGCAGAGAATTGTTCCGAAAATTATAAAGTTTTAGAAACGAAAGTAACTAATAAAGTTAAACGGCTGAATTCTATACCACCGCTAGGCCTAGAACACACAGCCTATAGTATAAAAACGGGAGATCAGACCATCTGGATAGATTGTCCTTCTACTTTTGATAGTTCTTTAGAAAGAATGGATAAGATCATATTTACGCATCATCACTTTCTTGGAGCGTCAAATCTATATCGGAGCTATAATACAGCTTTTGTTTGGATTCACATTGAGGATTCAAAACATATTATGTCTCAAAAGCACTCCTTTGATAAGAGGTTTGATACAGATTTTCAATTATCAGGAATTAAGGCTTTTCATATTGATGGTCATACACCCGGATTTACTTTTTATACTTACGAGGACGTAGTTTTCGTTTGCGATTATGTCTCTATCTCGGAAGGTAAGATGAAATTTAATCCCTATGGTCCTCACGGAAAAACGATTGAAGGAGGAAAATTAATTATAAAATTACTTGAAAATGGACATTACCAAAAAATTTGCGGTTTCGACTATGTAGTAACTTTTTCAGAATGGATGAGCCTATTTGACGACCTTCTGAACTCTTCAACAAACTAATTGTATTGACATTTAAAAGCGTTTAATTGGAATTTGCATAGTTTTTGGATTTGAGCTCAAGTGCATTGGTAGGACAGACATCGATGCATAATCCACAACCTGTACATTTATCGTTTGGATCAATGAAAAGCACCTTACGCTTTTCGCCTATGGGAGTAGGAGGAGAAAAAAATAGGTTTTCCGGACATGCTTCTGCGCAATCTCTACATTTAATGCATAAAATATTATCAATGACAATTTTTTTCAAAGAAATTCACTACAATTCGGTTATTGTTTATCTATTCACTACATTAAACTTAAAACTAAATAAGAATAAGGTCAATTTTATTCCTAATATATGAATATTTTTTGTAAATGTTTAAATTTTTTAATGAGAACTTTTTTAGTATTTTTGTAAAAAAAATATGAATATATCACATGTAATTAAATTAGGAATTAGTATTTTAATAACTAGTCAATATAGCATTACAAAATGGTTTTATGTAGATAATGGAGGGCACAAGATTGAAGCAATTTGATGTTTCTTGCCCAAAATGTGGAAGTGGGAAAGAAATTTCTGTTCCGGATTCATTGTTCCTCCAAAAAAAGTTTGGAACTGTTAAGATTAAAGTACCTAAGGGTGCGGTTTGTAAAGATCATAATTTTATAGTTTTTATCTCAACTAAAGGGCAAATAATTGGATATGATATAATAGACGCTTCTGTGTCATTAGACCAAAAAGAAAAGCTTCCTGGAGATTTAATTGATCTGACTTTAGACGAACTTATAGATGCATTTGGATTAAATTGTGTCGCTGGTTTGATACATGCTAAATTGTTCGATTACCCTTCTTTTGTTATAAGAAACGAGGAATTTGCCCTAGACATCGAGCAATTAAATCAATTGTTTGATAGGTTAATTCCGCCGAAATATCGAAATTCAAATGCCATAAGGGACGAAGAATTTGACTCTTATGTGTTTCCTAATCCTAATTATTATTATACAACTATTAAAAAAGAGCAAGCTGACGCATATTTAATAAATAATCAAAAATTAGTCATTCAAGTACCTTGGCAGATAGAAATTGATTTTGAGAAGTCAATTTTAAGCAATGCTCTAGGTAAAAAGAATAAAAGTGAGCAATTAAAATACTTAGCTCAATATATCAACCAATTTATTAGTGATGTAGAAATTGCACAAACCCTTTTGGAAAATGTTAAGGGCATTAGTGAAAAGGAATTAATTAAGAAGCTTAAAGAGAAACTAATTGTATCTACTATTAATAAAAATCGAATTCTATTAATAAAAGAATTCATAAACAGAAGAATCTCAAAGGAAGTAGGTAGTAAGATTAAAAATTAATAAATTTCATCACAAATAAGAAATTTTAGATCAAAAGCACTGAAAAACTATTTTTAAGATTTTACCCTAATAAGGTAAAGTACAAAAAAGATAATGAATTAATTATTTCAATAATTAATCAATACCACACATTTATTAATAATTATTTGAAGTGAAGAATATATGGATTGGGGAATGCAAAATCGATTAGCAAGAATAATCAAACCTAAATCTGGACGATGTGTGATGCTTGCTGTCGATCATGGATACTTTGGTAATATTCCGGGGGCTCTTAAGTGTTTTGGAGATTTAAACCCTTTATTTCAATATGCTGACGCATTAATGTTAACCAGAGGGATGCTGAGAAGTTGTGTTTCTGCCGATTTCGACATTCCTATTGTCCTAAGAGTATCAGCGGGAGCTAGTATGCTAAAGGAGCTGTCAAACGAAGAAATTACTGTTACGATTGAAGAGGCTATAAGATTAAATGTATCAGCCATAACTTGCTCAATTTTCGTAGGAGGCGAGTACGAAAAACAGAGCTTAATGAATTTGTCTAAAATAGTAAATTGGGGGCAAGAATATGGTATCCCAACATTAGCAGTCACGGCCGTGGGTAGAGAAATGGTAAGGGATGACCGATATTTAGGTATGGCAAGTAGAATGGCCGC
>DATKTW010000092.1:0-11357 GCA_035530895.1 Candidatus Nanopelagicaceae bacterium | reverse complement strand
CCAACAGCAAGCATGATTCCAGATGTTTTATTTGATAACGGTGTTGATATTGTTGGAGGAATGAAAATTTTCGATACAAAAGCAACTTTAAGAATAATTCAAGAAGGAGGGGGAACTAAGCTATTTAAAAATTATGGGAAAAAATACAATTTCATTAAACAATAGCTTGTTTTAAAATATTGGTTCACAAAAAAAAAATAGATAAAAAAAAATAATTAATTATTAAGTATCTCCGTATTTCTCTTTCCAGATTGGATCATTAATTTGCAAAACCCTTCTCTGAACTTTTCCAACCATAGATTTTGGAATTTCGTTTATAATTTCAATTTTTTTAGGACACTTATAATGCGTAATATTTTCTTTACTCCATGCGATTAGCTCTTCAGAAGTAACTTTACCCACTGATTCGTCTTTTAGTTGGACCCATGCTTTTACTATTTCTCCCGTTTCAACATCTGGTAACCCAGCAACAGCTACTTCCATTACATCAGGGTGAGTCCCTAATAAATCTTCAACTTCCTTTGGAAAAACGGAATAACCTTTATATTTAATCATTTGTTTCTTTCTATCTCGAATAACCATTTGTCCATGCTCGTCCATGTATCCAATATCTCCTGTTAAACACCAAATTCGTCCTTCCCATTCCTTTAAGGTTTCTGCTGTGGCTTGGGGTCTATTCAAATAACCTTTCATTACTTGTGGACCACATACACAGATTTCTCCAGTAAAATCTATTCCGTAACCTTTTAATTGTCCCTTACCGAAATCTTCTGAATCGAATATTGCCCATTCAACACCTGGTAATGGTAAACCAATGGTGCCCGCGGTATCTGTTCCGTTAAATGGGCCTACACTTACTGCAGTCGTGCATTCCGTAAGTCCATAAGCCTCAACAAGTCTTCCACCACCGATTGCTTCAAACGCATCCTTTACGGGTTTATGAAGCGGTCCCGCGCCACTAACGCACAGACGAAACATTTTTTCCAATTTAGGCTCGGGATTTGCCTTTAAGTAGCGAGTTAAACCAATGAAAAGGTTTTCAACTCCGGGTAAAATAACCCCTCCCGGAGGACCAACCTCTACAATTGTATCTACAACTTCTTTTAATTCAAGCTCTCTTTTTGCGAAAAGAATATTATAGTCTCCTCCTTCTATTACAACATTTTGAACAATTGTCATTCCAAATGCATGGAACATGGGTAAAATACCTATACACGCCATAGGATGGGAAGCATCAGGCATCCACATTACATTCTGCTTAGCATTAGTCACACAATTGTAGTGAGTGATAATAGCAGGTTTGGGAACTCCAGTTGTGCCACCAGTCATTAAATAGACTGCTGTATCATTTAAAGGATCTATTTCTACTTCGGGGATATCGACTTCACCCCGTTTTTGACATACATCTAAGAAGTTTAAAGCTCCAGGAACTTCTCCTTTAGGAATTGTTCCGTCCGCAATTAATTGTTCTTTAACGGCAGGAGGAATAGCAGCTAAGTCGACTATACAGGTAGAAATCACGAAATCAAACTTATATTTATCTTGTATGGGTTTAATAAGACCATACATTACATCCATACAAACAAGTCCTTTTGGTTTTACTTGTTCGAGGACGTGGAGAATTTCTAAAGGTTTATAAGTTGGATTAATAGGGATTACAATTCCTCCCAGTTTAACAGTAGCAAAATAAGTGATTGTAAATTGAAAACAATTAGGTAATAGAATGGCGATAACATCACCCTTTTTTACCCCCTGTCGGGATAATGACGTAGCAAGAGAATCTGTATATTTTCTTAAGACTCGATAATTCATAAATGTTTTCGAAAAATACATACACTTATTTTTGGCAAATTCATCAGTTTTTTGATCAAACCAATCACCTAAACTGATTACTGGAAATACAGGATGCTTTGGGACGCCATCTTGGTATTTCTTAAACCAAGGTTTACTATCATCAACATACCATTTGGGTACTGTCATTTTTAATAGCCTTTTTTAAATAGTTGAATTACAGTTAATGTGAATATATTTGATTTTGAGAAATATAAATCTATTTTTTAAATTGAAAAAAGAATGAAATTAACTCTTTGAAGCTACTCAAATAGTATCCTATCTTGTTCTATGATTTGTTTGTTATAGTAAGAATCTTTGGAAAGTTTTATTCTTTTAACAAAAACAAACGCGATGAAATAAAATACTCCAATAGAAATAAATATAATAATAATTACAAACGGATTTTCTTCATTTGGACCAGAGAGGATGCTTCCTACAAACATCGAGGCGAAAGCAGGACCCATTGATTGTACGAATGATTCTAAGCCATAATAGGATCCAGAAATTTTCGCCATCGCCTTATCTAAATTAGTTGATTTATCATTTTTAGCAGCTTCATGCACAAGTGAAGCTGTTATCGGAATAGAAAAGAGAGGATATGCATACATAGACCCTAGAACTGTACTCCAAGATACAATATACAATAGTATTTTGATACCGTACGGAAGCTCATTAATTAAGAAAATTACATCCATCAAGGAAGCTATAACTGCTAACAATATGCAAATTGCGTAGGAATTAACAATATGATTCCTCTTAAGAATTCTTTTCCATACAAAAAACCAAATGAATTTCCCGAAGATAGAAATAAAAATATAAATATAAAACTCTAAAAATTGAAATTCCATTAAGTAGGTTTGAAAGGGAATTACAAGTAACGCAACGCTTTTTCCACAAATACCTATGAAAAATCCTGCGAACAACAATTTAACGAAATTTTTATCTTTGATAGGGGTCGACATTCGAATAAATGCTTCTTTAATTTTAGTTTTCTCGAATTCTATACTAACACTATTATTGTGGAAACTCTCATCTACAGAGAAGTATATAATTATTACACTTATTAATCCAAAGACTGAAAAAATTAGTCCTATCAATGGAATAAATAGTATTATGATTTTTCCAGAATCTTCCCACCATTTAACATTTGTGGGCATATTTAACAAGCTTTGAACGATTAAAGGGAGGAGCATAGCGATAATTGAAGCGAGTATAGAAAAAGCCGATCGAATTGAAGCAACCTTTTCTCGGTTTTTTAGAGTCTGAGACTGTTCTGGAAGCATCGAAATGTAAACAGTGTATAAAAGTGTTCTAAAAATTGTTTGAGTTAACATCACAACCCAGAAAAAGAGAGCTGTAGGAAGATAAAAAGAATTATCCGGTGGACAAAGTGGTGGAAACCATACCATAATCGTTGCAATAAACCATATAGGTAGACCAATTAATAAAAAAGGTCGTCTTTTCCCAAACTTTCCCGGCTTTTTATTGTCTACAATAACCCCAAAAATTATGGCAGCGAAAGCACCAATGACAAATTGAGTTGTGACACCAATTGATACCAATAGAGCATTTAAATTAATAGTATAGACGTAATACTGGAAAATAAAAACTCCTATAAACAAATTAGTTAGATTAAGTCCTAAATCTCCAAGAGAATATCCAAATAATCGTTTTCCATGCAGCTCTCGTGGTGTCGTGATTGTACTCATTATGATGATTAATTAGATGTTTTGCATCTAAAAGATGAATAACAGAAATAGTTTATCTTAAACATTATTTTATGCTATTAGATCACAATCGAAATTATTGCCGTAATTTCTCTTAAAAATAAAAATTAATTCTTGAGAGGAAATGCTAGTAATTTTTAATTACTTCTGAGAACACCGCAGCAACTTTTGAATTTTTTACCACTTCCACAAGGACATAATTCATTTCTCCCAAATTTTGGAAATTTATATGTATAAACCTCGGTGACATCATTTTCTTTCTTAAAATTATCAGCAATGTGTTTAAATCGAGGCAAGGTTCTTGTATAAAATATTTTCCAACCTTGACATAAATTACTTAATTGTTTAGCGGAGTTTGGTGCCACATAACGGAATTTTTGGCAATCACCATGACAAAAACTAAGAAAAGGGCATAAATTACACTCCTCATTCCAATTTGATTTTTGATTTCCAAAAGCATGGTAGGTATGAGAATTTAATAGTTCTTCCCATGAATTATTATTAACATTTCCTAGTAAAAGATTATCCTGGACGAAGAAATCACATGGGTAAACCCCACCATCATGCTCTACCACAAAATATTGGACACAGTTATCCTGCATGTAGCAGACATTATAACGGCCATATATTAAATATTCCATAATGGAATCGAATAATCTAATGGAAACCTTGTTAACATCCTGCTTAACCCATTCATTAAATAGCTCTGTTAGAAATAAACCCCAATCGTTTCCTGTTATTGAATAAGGTCTAAGACTGCCATCCGTATCAAATTCAACACAGGGGATATACTGATGGAAAAAGAAGCCATTATCACGATGATAGTGATAAATTTCTTTAGCTTTTTTTACGGTCTGGTTATTAATTAATGTTAATATATTAAACTCTACACCATGTTGCTTGAGACGCTCTATACCACGCAACACTAGCGCATGAGTCGGCTTCTGACCGATGGTTTTCCTATAGTAATCGTGAAGATATTCCGGTCCATCTAAGCTAACCCCAAGAAGGAATTTATACTCTCCAAAAAATTTCGCCATCTCTTCTGTTATCATTGTACCGTTAGTTTGAAGTCCATTACTAACTGAAGATCCCGGGGGGGCGTACTTAATTTGCATTTCTACGACTTTTTTGAAAAAATCAAGCCCCATTAAAGTAGGTTCTCCACCCTGCCATCCGAAAGCATATTGCTTATTCTGATCAATGCTCATATAACTTTTTATCATGAGTTCCAATATCTCATCAGACATTCGAGGGTTCTTACTTCCACTTTCTAAATGATCTATGTAAAAACAATACTCGCATCTTAGATTGCAATCAGCCGAGGCTGGCTTGATTAGAAGAGAGAATTGTTTCATGAATAATCTTTTATTCCTTATTTTATTAGGGTAAGTTTAGGAAATCAATTTAAATCTTAAATTTTTTTTATATAACAATTAACATACTTTTTGATAGAAACAAAATTTCTTACCACTACTTTTAAAAACTATGTTCTCAAATTTAATTTAAAAAAAATAAAATATTTTTAGATTTATTATGAAGGAAATTGAACCTAAAATTTTAACAAAAGAAGAAATTGAACGAATTACATCGGGAATTAATGAGGAAGAACTTGTAGAGTTTGATAAACACGCACTTAATTCTTTTTATGAAGCTTTAACTGTTATAGAAGCAAAAGAACCAGGATCTTCTTGGGTGAAAGTAATTGATAGAGAAGGTAATGTAAAAGAGATTCTTGATGCTACATCCATGAATTGGACTTTATCTCTAGGATTTGCACACCCTGATGTTAACTATGCGGCTTATCAACAAATGATTAGACTAAATCACGTAAGATATAATGTATTAACTCCTGCCAGAATAAAATTAGTAAATAAAATAGCAGAATTAGCACCCGGAAAACTTAAAGGAGGAAGGGTTTCACTAAATAATCAAGGTGGCGGATTAGCAAATGAAGCAGCTATCAAACTAGCAATGATGGCATCCAGAGGAGCTGACCATTTTGGAGTTTTTTGGGGAGGTTATCACGGTTCTACTTTAGTAATGAGTACAGCCACTCAACCAATGCATGGAATAAACCGTTTTACTAGTTTTGGTCACGAACACTTCACGAGGATGCCTTATCCCTATTGTTATAGATGTCTGTGGAATTATAAAGGAGGATTAAACGGTAAAAAGGATCCTTCCTGTAACCTGGAATGTTTTGATTTAGTAGAAAAGTATATACTAGGAATGGCACCAAAAAGATTTGCAGGAATTATGCTTGAGCCAATTCAAGCAGCTGGAGGTCAAATACCGGCACCTCCCGAATTTTTGCGAAAATTAAAAGAATCCTGTGAAGAGGAAAATGTGTTTTTAATATATGATGAATGTCAAACGAGCATGTGGAGGTGTGGAAAATATTTCACAATAACTGAGCGATATCA
Organism: Candidatus Nanopelagicaceae bacterium; assembly: GCA_035530895.1. GTDB lineage: Archaea > Asgardarchaeota > Lokiarchaeia > Sigyniarchaeales > SOKP01 > SOKP01. The sequence continues at coordinate 5,371 of DATKTW010000092.1, read as the reverse complement.
AAAGGAATTGAACTTGGATGTTTCCCCAGATATGATGACGTTTACTAAGGGAATCGGAGGCGGGTATCCGTTAGGAGTTTTAGTCGCATCTCCAAAAATCAAGAAAAGATTCGGTCCTTCTGAAGAACACACGACATTTAGCTCTGATCCATTATCAATGGCTACTTCCTTAGCAGCAATTAAAGTTATAGAGAAAGGTAAAATTGGTGAAAACTGTGAAAAAATGGGTAATAAGATCACTAAACGATTATTAGAAATGCAAGAAGAATACGAAGAAGTTGGAGATATAAGAGGTCCGGGATTATTTATTGGAATAGAATTTGTGAAAAACAAAGAAACTCGTGAACCTTTTACAGAACTTTCTGAAGAAATGATTTTACTAGCACCGGAACACAACTTATATTTAGGATCTAGTATGCCTATCCTAACAGCCACAGGTAAACTAAGACGAAGGAATATAACAAAAATCAAACCTCCTTTAGTTATTACTGAAGAAGATACCGATTTTATTTTAGAAAACTTTGAACTAACTCTAAAAGATGCTTTAAAAAAGGTAAAGTAATAAAATCTCAACTATTTCTTTTTTCTAATTAATTATAGCATTGAAATATAAGTCTGATATCTGTTGAAATCATTTTTTTAATAAGATATACCCGTTCCTTATTGCTTTTCGATTTTCTTGATTAAAAACTTCAAAGAAGATTTCTTTACTGTTTCCGGTTTCTTTCTTCTTTTTCATCTGAATCGATATGTTTGAATCAGGATAAACCATGCCTGAGAAATTACATGCAATCTCTTGCACTTTGTTAGGGTCTCTTTCTGATTCGATATTAATAATTTCTTTTACAGCAAAAGCCAATGTTGCAGTACCTTGCAGGATTATATCTGGTAACCCGACAAAATGAGCAAATTTTTTAGATGTATGAATAGGGAAAATTATATCAGTGCAACCATCGTACACGAAAGATCTTAGTCTATCAATATATACATTTTTCTTCCAAACAGGTTCATCATCGTTTTTAAGGATTGGGCGTATAGGGAGTGATTCCTCTCCTTTACTATCTCCCACGCACTTTACCCCTCTTAACATTCCACCGATGTATTCAGTGAATACGAGATCATTGTTTTTATCTAAAGCATCTAGTCGAAGTGTAACATGAGTTCCGGCTCTATGGGGTAAAATAGCTATAATTGTACCATGAATTTTAAGCTCGTCATTAGGTCTTATTAAACGATAAATTTTCAAGTGCTCGTAATAGTGGACAATAGTTGCAAATACTCTTAAAGGAAAGTTTTCTGAATTAATGTATTCTGATAAATTTTCCATAATTGGCCAAGTAACCGCCACAGGGAACATAGGATGGGCTACAATACCATCTTCGCTCTCATCATTAAAATATTTTGGATTATCATCATTTATAGCAGCGGCATAATTCATAATGCTCCGCCAATCAACCTGGACCTTATACTCCTTTAAAGGAGTGTTGATAAATTGACTACTTATTTTCATGATATTTTGAGAGGGAAATTATCATTAGTAAATAATATTGAAATTCATTTAAATACATTTCTTGTCCCTCTCATAATCGTGTTTGGATAGAAAGGTTAATTTTCTGTTACTCAGAAAATCGTATGATAGCAAACGCATCTAAATTAGTATAAAATTTAGCTAAGTTCCTTTTTCTCATATCAATATTTAAGTCGTTATATTCAAAAGAGAGATCGTCTATTTCTTTTTCTAATCTAGCAATATCTAGCTTTGTAAATTTTATTTGTTCCTCTAACAGACTAATTTGCTCTTCTCTTTCCTTTCTGTTTTTTTGATCTGTCAATTTTTCGATGTTTAATTTTTGTCTCTCTGTTGGTCTTTTGTTTTCTTGTTTTTCTAATGTCTTCTTCATGGATTCAAGTCTCAGTTTTAATGTCCTGCTTCGGTAATTATAAATTTTTTCTTTCTTCCCTTGCTCTATTTTGAAGATTTTATCGTTTAAAGCTTTGATTTCGGTTTTCCAATGGAAAATTTTCCATTTGACAAGTGATTTTGCTTTTTTTCTTAGATTCTCTATTACACTTTTGTCTATATCGTTGTCAATTATACTCTCATTTCTGAAATCATATAGGTTTTCAAAGGCATTAATATCAAGTATTATATCGGCTAAATTTTCCAATTCTCTGCCGTCTTTATCAATAACGACAGCAGAATACTGATTTTCTAAGATATACCCTTGAAATTTAATAATAAAGATAAATAAATAAATTTGATTTTGAGATAATAAAGTCTTTTTAAAAGGTTTAGGTAACATCTCTCTTTTCAGGTATAATCGAGTAAAAGTACCATCGAATTTATCTGATCTACAGAAGTTTAGTATCGCATTAATTAATGGATGTCCCAAAGCAAAAAAATCAATTTCTTCTTTTTCTTTAGCTATATCTAAATTAAACGTACCATAATAGCTTTTGAGTAATTTAAAATCGTGAATATCATAAAAGAAATCGTTGTTAAGGTTTATTTCTGTTTGAAATCCATTATTTTCATGGATTCCTTCCTTAAGAATATTTAATGACCCATATTTTTTATTTCTCAATTTAAAAAAACTTGTTACTAAGAGAAATAATTCGTTATGAGTTAATTTAACTTCTCGACAAGCATCCAATGAAGTAATAAGGTCATCCATTTTAAATGATTTTTTGTCTATCAGTAAATCATCAAGCTGCATTTCCATCTCATTTGCTTTTTTTACTTCAAGATCTAATTTTCTATTAAATTCATTTATTTTGTTTCTCTTTTTACCCTCCTCTTCGGTAAAAATGATGTTTTTAATGTCTTTTTCAATAGTTCCGATAATTGGTTCTAATTGACCAATTGACTCTTCAAATAAGTGAATTCTTTTATCTAAAGCAAACATAATGTCTGTTTCAATGGTTCCTTCAATATAAAAATTATAAATAAATACTTTTTTGGATTTTTGACCGATTCTATCAATTCTTCCTATTCGTTGTTCTAGTTTCATCGGATTCCAAGGAAGATCGTAATTAATCATAATTCTCGCAAATTGAAAATTCCTACCTTCGCCCCCAATTTCTGTTGAGATGAGGATTGAAAAGTTCTTATTCGAACGAAATCTTTCAACAGCTTCGTCTTTTTCAACTTTATCCAAACCACCATAAAAAGTTTCTACAAAATACTCTTGTTCTTGTTTACTCAATAGTTCTTTTAGATATAATAGCGTATCAACAAATTGAGTGAAAACCAAGACTTTCTCATTAGGATTCTGAGTATGTATCTGTTCAACCAATTCTACTAGTTTTTGGCATTTAGAATCATACGGTAAGGAGTTCAATTTATTATAGAACTCTCTCAAAATTTTTTCTTGATCTAAAAAATTTAAGGAAACCTTTTCAGCTCTATTATTAGATTCAGTTTCGCCATTGAAGGTAAGTTCGGAGTCGATATATTCGTCTTCCAATTCTAGTTCGTAATATTCGGGGTCTTCATCTCTTAAGATGTTCATTTCAAGAGAGAAACTTTTCTGACGCTCAATTTGTTCTATTCTCCTTTCGAGACTCTTCAAGAACGCAAATTTAGAACTTGTGAGTAATTTTTGTAGCGTCGTTATGATAAATCCAATTCCGATGTTCTCTTTATTTGTTGAAGTGTTGTAAATTTTTGCTAAATAAAGACGAATTTCGTTATAAAGTTCTAACTCTCTCTCTGTAGGGTTTACCAGAATTGTTTTAACTACGCGCTCGTTTAAAAACTCTTCTGAAAATACATTCTTCTTACGATTCCTTATGAGAAATTGAGAGAGGGTATGATCTTTTTCAATTTTATTTAATAAACCTGACTTAAAAGTGTCATCTTTTAATTGATTTAATATCTCGTCATCGCTTTTACTTTCATTTAAATGATTTAAGTTTTTAAGAAGTTTAATTGTATTTTTTACTTCGAAATTGTTAAGCTTATCAATTTGATTAATGTTGGCTATTAATAAGTTTATAAAAGGCATATTTTTCCTAAAGTGTTCAAAATCTGAAAAGTTATCAAAAGCTTCTCTTTGGATTAACTCAATAAGAGAATATAACTCAAAGGAATGTAATTGTAAGGGAGTAGCCGATAAAAGCAAAAGAGATTCAGTGGTTAAGCTTAAATTTCTCGCTAACTCATAGTTTAAAGTTTTTCGGTAATTACCAGTTGTTGCATTAACTAAATATCGCCTTAAATGATGCGATTCGTCGAAAATTACTACATCCCAGGATATTTGGGAAAGTAAATTTATGTACTTCCAATTTCTTGCGAATTGTACGGAGCAAATAATAAGGTTATCGTAATAAAACGGATTTTGTAGTTTATTATCGCTTAAATTACTTCCATTCTTAGCTAAATCCTTTACCTTTTTCCCATCATAGATAGTAAATTCGATATTGAACTTGTTTTGCATTTCAAATTGCCATTGTTTTACAAGTGTAGCAGGAACAACTATTAGAATTCTTTCAGCGAGATTTCTTGCCATCATTTCTTTGATATAAATACCTGCTTCAATAGTTTTTCCTAATCCCACTTCATCAGCTAAAATTATGCGAGGAAAATATTCTTCGGATAATCTATGGGCTACATTTATTTGATGTGGCATTAAAGAAAGTCTAGAATTGGTAATACATTTAATTTGATAAGAAGTATAGTACGAATAAAAAAGATTAGCCCAATATTTTACGAGAAAATTCTTGGGAGGATCAATTCTCTGTGCTGCGATTAATCTTTTTATTGGAGTTTCATATTTTGAAATTATTTCTGTTTCGTATATTTGAGTTGTCTTTCCATTTGAGAATAGAACTTCATAAGATATTTTACCATCTTTTATTAGAAAATTGTTGGAGTTGACTGTTCCGATTCTATTATTCGTAACTATTCTATCGTTAACCTCAAAAACATAATGGATAAGATCAAGAGGATGAATTACTTTTATATTATTGTTGTCAAATTTAACTTTGTATTTCGTTAAAAAATAAGTATCATCGTCATCTAACGACCTTGATGCGGGAATTTCGATTGTTTTTACAATTCTCCCAACGCCTAATTCTGGATTTAACCTAAAGGTAACTAAGTTATCTTCGCTGAATTTATGGCCTTGACAATAAATGTTAAAGCACTTTGTGAATCTTGATTCTAATGAGTTATTACAAAACGGGCACTCATATTTAACTGCCCTAATATTGTTAATCATGTAATTAATTTTCTCTCTATTAATTCTAGGTACGTCAGATTAAAGTAAAAATTAATTACATGATTAACAATATTAGGGCAGTTAAATATGAGTGCCCGTTTTGTAATAACTCATTAGAAAACGGGCACTCATATTTAACTGCCCTAATA
>DATKTW010000091.1:0-21488 GCA_035530895.1 Candidatus Nanopelagicaceae bacterium | reverse complement strand
ACTGCTGGAAATATCGCATACAACCTTGGATTACTAAATTTATCTACCGTCTCACTTTTAGGCTCGGTTGGTAAAGATTTCGAAAGCTTAGGTTATAGTGAACACATAGCTAGATTCGATAACATTGAATTAAATGTCGATATTCAAGATAATCTATTCACGGCCGCTTGCTACATAGTAAATGATATTAAATCTAATCAAATGATTATATTTCATGGAGGCGCATTAGATGAGAGTAAGAATATCGATTTAAGAAAAAAAATTGAAAACCCTGAACAATATGCTTATGCAATAAATTCAACCCAAGGTATTGAGGCTATGATGAATTTTTCAGAACAATTAAATGAACTGAATATTCCAACCATATTTGATCCAGGCCAAATAACTCCTTTATTTTCCAAAGATAATTTACTGAATATTTTAACCAATTCAGAGATATTAATAGGAAATGCATATGAAATAAATCAAGTCATGAGCAAGATAGAGATGAACGAAAAAGATTTACTAGAGTATATTAGTACTATAGTAAAAACTAAGGGATCAGAGGGTTCAGAACTTATAACAAAAACATCTTCTGGAAAATTAGAATACATAGAAATTCCTATTTCGACTCCTAATAAAGTAGTTGACACTACAGGCGCGGGGGATGGGTACCGCGCAGGTCTTTTATCTGGAATGATTCTCGAAATGAATCTACAAAATTCTTGTCGTTTAGGTTCAGTTGTAGGTTCTTTTGTTGTAGAAACTAGTGGTGCTCAAACACAAGTTTATGACATTGCAAGCGTGAAAAAGCGGTTCTTAAATACATTTGGATATAGTCCTTCAGAAATTGAAAATCGATAGGACTATTCTTTTCTTTTCCTAATCATAATTCGTCTCACTCATTTAAATGAGATAATATCAGCATAATACATAGGATATTAAAAAACCGTTGAGAAATTCTTATTTGTCAATAATGGATGTTTCTTCAATCAAGAACTAAAAATTTTTGTAGAATTAATGTACGGATTGTCATAACAAAAAACTAAGATTCTCATTCAATTTAAAAGCAATTTATTTGGTTATATATTTATAAAAACGGTCAAAAATTTATGAATAAGTCCAACAACTGCGACAACTCTGAATTTGATTATTATGTGAGTATTATAGAATTCTTCCAGAACCAGAATGTAAATAAAGAAACTATAGAAATATGGAAGAGTAAATCACTCATAGAATTAATGAAGATTTTAGAAAGAAGCAGTAGAAAAGAGTTCGTAAAAAATGCTATATTAGTCATTCTTTCATTGTTTGATGAAAATCTTCCAGATATTTATAATAGCAGAGGGACAAATGTGAATTCTTTAGACAACGGAGAAAAAAGGTCTTACATTTCAATTCTCAAAACGGAATTTGCCGATGAACTCCCTAATTAGCAAGTAGAATTTCCAAAATATTGATCTACACCTTAAATTTAAACTTAACAATCCCCAAAAAGTATATTTTCGAATAAAAATTCTCCTCATTATAACTTAAATTTATTAGTTTTTTCGCATTCTATTTGCTACATTATGGGTATTAATAACAAATTAAGGTTTCAATGCATACATTGCGGTCAGTGTTGTCTTGATCAGAATACACTTGTAAATACGACATATACAGATGTTCTTCGAATAAAAAATGGATTAAATTTGACTATAGATGAAGTAATTGAGATTCTAGGCTTCTACGTATTTGATCAAGAACCCTTAGCGAGCGATATAGATCGAATGGTAGTTCCACCTATACAAACCGAAAGAGGAATGGCATTTATAGGCTTGAAAAAAAAACCAAACGGACAATGTTTTTTTTACGATAAAGTCAAAGAAAGATGCTCCATTTATGCATTTAGACCAGGATTTTGTAGAACATTTCCTTTTACATTCACAATTCTAAGAGACAAAAATAAGAAAGAAAGTGACATCAACATATTTTATACCCAAAAAGGAATTCAATATTGCCGAGGCATAGGAGAAGAATACCCTAATATTGATTTAGAACAATGGATCAAATTAGGTCGTGAAGTTATACAAGATTTATCGAAAAATAATCAATTAATTAAAAAATGGAATAGTAGCGTTAAAAATAAACAGATTTTACCTACAGCTAGGAATTTTATCCTGACTATTTTTAATTTAGAATAGAGTTTTAATACATATGATTAGATGTACTGGGAAAATGCTAGTAATAACCAAAAGAGCATCCGTAGTTCGATTTTAAAAGCAATCTTATCATTTTTCCAATCGAATTCATTAAATTTGCTTTCATCTTTAAACATACTTAAGTTCTGATTCAAAAAGTTTAATAATCCCGATATTATATTCAATTCTTTATCATTTAAGCCTAATAATATTAAACTCAACAATCCCCTAGCAGTTTCAGTAATGTTTTCATTAAGAGAACCATCAGGTAATATTATATTTTTAAGCTCGTTCAAATAAGGTTTTCTAAAATTGCTGAAATCAATATTTTTATCTAATAATCTCATAAGTCCTAAAAAAAAGAAAATGTCTGAAGCTGGTTTAAATCCTTCCAAATTAAATACATCTACTTTTTTAAGCGGTTCTATTAAATATTTCTTATCGGTTATTATTCCTCCATTTTTTTCAAGTATTTTTAAGCATAGAATTGTAAAAAAATGTAGAAATATCTTTTCAGGTATAAAATTTTTTAGTTCATTCTCAAGGAACATTTCAATATCTAATAAATCAATAATTTCGCCATTATTTAGCATATTTAATTCATGAAGAATTGACAATCCATAATAAATACTAATCGGGTTTGGAACGTGATACATTCCGGTGCTAAAGACTCCTCCATTTATATAATTACTCATGATATTTTTAACATATCCCGTTTCAAACTGATTTCTTACTCCTAACATTTTAAGTATATTAATACAATAAAAGAGATTCTCTAAATCTAAAAATTCAGGTGAGGAATTAACAAAATTTATTAACTGCTTTGCATCCATTCTAATCTTATCTATAATTGATTGGCTCAAAATGGGAAAATCTAAGAAATTAATTAAAAGCGATTGGGATTCATTTTGATATACACTACTTTCTCCCCGCTCTCGACTTATGGGTTGTTGAAGAACTTCTAAATTTTCCACACGAGCGTCTTGTAAGCGTTTTAATATATTGTCTTCAGATATATCCTCTTTAGTTTCTTGAATTTCTAAATTTATTTTCTTGAATGTTAAATTCGACGGATTGAAATATGTTTCAATTTCTTTATAAAAAGTTTTAAATATTTTCTTGTTCTCTTCTGATATCTCGAATTTCTTTCTAAGGATTCTCAAGTTGCTGAGAAACCCTCGAGGTAGTAAATCAAATAAATCCAAATTTTCAAGGATTTTGTCATCAGCATCGATTATATAGTCTAAAATTATTACAAATAGATGCTTATTGATATAATCGTTTATCCCAAGTTGTAAAAATGAAAGATAATTAGTAAAATTACTTCTCTTACTTAAAAAAGAGTCTTGGAATAAAACTTGATTAGATGTAATTTCATTTTTAGATACTCCAATCGTCATGAACGCCGAATTCGTAGTAGCTATTATTTGAAATATTGTATTATTTATCTTTTCCTCTGTTTCATTATCGATAATCGCGAAAATACTTACATTTTTAGAAATTATGAGATCTCTTATGTAAGATTCATAAATCTTATACAGCCTGTAGACATCATCATTCAAAAAATCTATTATATCGGTTATTATGTTCACTATTTCATCCATTATTATCCCGCTTGTCCACATAGCTCATAAATATTTAATAATATCTGTATTAAAAATACTAATTACAAATAAATTTACATTAAATTAGAGAATTATTATTTTTTCTAGTATTTATTACTAAATCGGTAAGAGCAAAAATTCTAGGATTAAAGTAAAGAAATTTTTTATATAAAAAATGTGTTTTACTTACAGAGATGAATAAGAAAATTTACGATATTTTAGCGCTAGATTATCATCAAAAACGATTTTATCCATGGAAGGATTTTGAACTGTTTTTTAATAAGCTCATTCAAAAAGGAGTATCCTTTAATGGATACAATATCGATTTAGGATGTGCAAATGGAAGAAATTTTAAAATTTTTTTACAATCTGATATTAAATTGATCGGTATTGATAACTCAATAGAATTTCTGAAAATTACTCGTAATCGATTAAGAACTGGAAATAATTATACGATTAAAGAACAGAGATCAATTGAACTAATTCAAAGTGATATCAATAGAATACCAATCAGACTAGAATCGATAAATAATATCTTTTCTATCGCAGCAATCCACCATATTAACAACATTCATAATCGTAATCAAGTTTTAAAACAAATCTACGCGATTTTAAGGAATAATGGATTATTGTTTTTAACCGTGTGGAGAAGATATCAAAAAAAATATCGATATTATTTCATTCGCGATAGGTTTAAAAGATTGTATAGTTCGGACTATAGAATTAAACAAAGCAATCTTGATTTAGCAGAACATGGAGATAAATCTATCTCATGGACAATTTCAAAAGAGAATTTGACTTACAATCGATTTTATCACTTTTTTTCAAGTAAAGAACTGAAAAAATTGTTAAGAAGCTTTGTAATTAAGGAAATGAAAAAGAGAGGAGGTCCTAATAAAAAAGACAATTTTTTTGTTCTAGCCAAAAAGGAGAGCGAAGTTAAAAAAAGCTAAAACATTTTAATTCACTCATGACATATAATGGTGTTTAGGGATTTAATGATAAACGGTTTAAAATTTTCAAAAAACTTATCAATAACATTAGCATGAACATTAATTAAACGCTCAGTAACATCACAATAGAATATACCATGTATACATTTTTCTCGATAATATCTTTTCCTCATCATTTTAGTTCTTTGTCCAAACCATGTAACAAATTCGTGGCTAAGCAGCCAATCGCTTTCCTTATTTGTGATTACAAAATCGATCGAACTATAAAGCTCGATAGAATTTTGAATTTCTTTACCAAAAAAAAAACCAGTTCTATCTTTTTTTTCCCAAGTTATCTCCATTTTGGCGTTTGAACCATAAATCTCATCATAATCATTCTGAGAGTGGAAAGAGATGTACCCTTCATTTGCATCTCCTTCAAACTTCTCTTCAATTAGCCATTTAGCTAATTTATGAACAGTTATATTACCCTCATTTTTTTCGTAGGTATAGTAATTATATTCCATTATTAGAACGATTTAATTAGATCTTTTAAAAAAATGATATTTTAGTATATCAAAAAAATAGTGTACATTATTAAAAATCTTTATTTTCTCATTTATTTGTACAAAAATAATTTTATAATTCTTAAAAGACTGTAAAAATATACAAAAAAAGGAAAACTCGATTATAATGATAATAGGATTATTGTTGCAGTAATTCTTTACATTCATTAATCCAAGATTTTATCCGTTCTTCTGAAACTCCTTTAATCAGGTTAGCCAACTCTGCAGGATCTTCTTTTACAAGTTCTTCTGCACAACTTACTCCAAGTTCTTCAAATTTTTTAGCAGTGGCAGGACCTAACCCTGTAAGAGAAGTTAATTCTGTTGTCTCAGCTTTTAGAAGTTCTTTCTTTATTGGTTTTGATTCTTCTTTAACTCGCTCTTTTTTGGAAGCAGGCGCTTTTTTAGCGACTTCAGCTGATTTCTCAACTACAACTTTTTTAACAGCCTTCTTTTTTGGTTTTGAAACTTCGGGTTTAAAAGCCGTTCTCTTCTTCTCTTTAGCTTCGAATGGCTTTTTCTTCTTTACTTTTTTACTAAGATCTTTTAGTTTTCTAAGCTCTTCAATATTGCTTTCGACTTTAGATTTTCTGAAATAATCGATGTTAATGTTCAATTTTCTTAGTAATTCAACTGTTTTTCCTGCTTCTTGTATTTCTCCTAAAGAAAATCCTTTCGCTTTGCGCATATGAGCGTCTTTTGCAGGTGAAACTACCATTGGTACAATTTTTCTATTACTCTCCATAATCTAAGCGTCACATAATTGATTCTAAGGTAATTTAGATAAATATAACAACCTTTTATTTTTTTCTATTTTAATATCAAATATAGGGATTGTTTAACTTAAAATATAAATTAATTTTTAATACCTTTATAACTAAAGTTAAGGATTAGTATAACATTGACATTAGAAATTAACGATATCTAACTGTTCTAATTTTTTTAAAATGTTATTTACATCGTTCCGAGATTTAGCTAACTCCCTAGCTATTCTTAAGGGTGAGGTTTTTCCAGTACATCTCAATGCAACTTGAAGTTCTTCTTCGTCAATCATCCCCATTGAAACGATTTTATGCAATACATTCTCGACAACAAGTAATCTTGGCAATACTTCTGCGATCTTTCCGCCTTGACATATGTTTTCTATATCTGCGATAATAGTTTGAAATCGCGATTTCTCAGAAGTAGTTCTAAATAATTTTATGTCAGATTGATGCTTTTTCCAGAACCTAATAGATATTTTTTTTATTACATCAATTAGCTTATCCACATCGTCGTCAGCATCAGAAATAGAACAGAATAAAATCCTCGATGGAGGATGGTATACTATTATAATTGTAGAATTTTCAGATTCGACAATTCTAGTCATTTCATCTCCATTTTTGCCCTTAACCATAGCAGCTTGAATTTTATCGATTATCTCATTTATTTCATTAAAAAATCCTGGTATAACTTTATTACTATTGCTTTGATATTTTAATTCTTTAAATGTAGCTTCTAAAAGTGATATTCCGTTATCACTATCAATAAGAAAGATTTTATAGATAATACTACCTTACCCTTATCATTTTAAGAATTTAGTAATTACTACCATAATGAAAATTCTGTGTTAATAATGTTTTTCTTTTCCAAAATTACCAGTAAAAATAAAAATAGAGAGTTTTATAATTCATACAAAACATAATTTATTTTATCTAACAACCATGAAAGCCTTCAAGCTGGTGTTATTAGTATTAATTATTACCTTTCCGTTAAATATCAACAATGAGCTCGAGGTTAGCTCCAGTATTGGCGTATCTAACTATTCAATCAACCAAAGTATTACATATCAAGTAGAAATAAACTATACTTTCACTCACACGAGAATTCTTCCACAATCTTATTATTTCAAAGTTGCGCGCTTAAATGATAGACAACCAAATTCATCGTTAACTCAATATTGTCCACCATATCAAGAAGCCCAACTCTTGTACAATTCCATAACTGGATCCGATACGCTTATAAAGGGCTCACATGATAAGTTTAATAATACCTATGATTTATTTAATGCCACCCTGAATACTTCTGAAACAATAGTATTGAGTCAGAAATACATCGTAAAGCTTAACGAGGTTGCTTTTGGCGGCATAGTAGATACGGATATAGGAAGCTATGACACATCTGATGAAATGTTTAATTTATATTGTAACAATACAGAAATTTATTATGATATAAACGATCCCGATTTAATTGCCGCCTCAAATAGCATCGTTGATCCTTCTGATAACCCATTAGAAAAAGCTAGGAAAATATGTGAAAATGTATCCAATTACTTAATATACGATGGAACTCTTCCTGCTGAAGAAAAAGGAGCCTCTTGGGCATTTGATAACAAAAGAGGTGATTGCAGTGAATACTCTACCTTAATGATTACGTTATTGCGAATTCAAGGAATTCCAGCAAGAAAAGTAACCGGTTATTTAATTGTCGCTGAAAGTGAATTCAATCCTGCAGTAGGAGATGTTTTCACATTCACTGCGGATTCCAGTGGGAGTTCAAGCTTACTAGGACATGCTTGGGTCGAATATTATATCCCCGAAATAGGATGGATTGCGTGTGAACCTCAAATAGAAAGTTACTATAAGAAAATTGATGATAGAAGATTTAACCTAAATATTGGAGCTTGGTTTTTTATGCCCGGAGCCTCACCCGGATATGATTATGCATCAGAATTTCCCCATTTCCCAGCTCCAGTTGCATCAGATCACGACGCTTATACCTTCGATTACGAGGTTAAGATAACAGTTCTAGAAGCAGACTTGTTTTTTATGGATTTAATTGTTATCATTGTTATAGTAGCTATTGTTGGGACAGTAATAATCGGCGTTACTCTATTAATTAGATCGAATAGGAAAAAAAGAAAGCAAAAAGAACAATTTTCAAACTATTAAAATTTTTCTTTTTATTTTAAACTAGATTATATATAAGTCTGAATTAGTTCATTCAGGTTTTTAGATAATTTAGGTAAATTTTTATCTATTTTGTCTATATTTAACTCTTTTTCCATGAACAAAAGGAGGTATAGGTTATATTTCTCAACTGGTATTCTTTTAAATATTATTTTGTTTGATTCGGAAGTTATTCCAGAAGAAATTAAAAAATCTTGCTGCAATAACTTAAACTCTTTAAAAGTTTTATACAAGGTTTGGAAGTGAGGGGCAGATATTTCGAATACTTTTTCAGAAATACCAATCTTAGAGAAATTTGAGAGGATGATTCCATTTTCGTTGAGTAAAAGGATTGCATCAGAACTTATTTTTTTAGCGAAGTTTTTTAATTGATTTTCAAACAATTCTCTATTAGGGCTTAATTGCGATAAACCGTAGGAATAAGCTGATATTAATGACCAATGATCAAATATAGAAGTCTCGAAAATCTTCACAAAAAACCTTTCAGAGATTTCCTTTATGCTTACATTTACAGTTTTAATATTTTTTTTAATATCCTTCGTGTTTTTAATATCAGGATCGAACTTATTCAGACAGACAACTATAGGGGGAAATTCTTCCAATTCGATAAGAGAATTAATTACGGTTCTAAATAATTCAATTGCTTCTGAAATTCTTTCTGAATCTTGAATATCGATAAAATAAAAAAGTAGATCAATGTTATAGAGGTAAACTTTTCGCTGCTCTAAAAATTTTTCTCTATACACTTTTTGACCTCCTAAATCCCAGAGTGATATAATAGAATTTTGTTCATCGAATACTTTTTCTTCACTTCGAGCAACTCCTTTAGTTGGAAGAGTTTTGATAATCTCAGAATATCTTTGCTTAATGGCATGCAAAAAACTTGTTTTTCCTGCTCGATCCAATCCTGTCATAAGAATTTTGATTTGTCTCTTTAAGGAGAAAGGATCCTTTATTTCACTAGTAAAATTGAATAATACTTCTTTTAATTCATCCATAATTGTTTGGTTTTCTTCTAATGTTTTAGCTAGTTGAACTTTTGACGCAGATTTATCTATTATGACTCTTAAATACTTCATGTTTTCATAGAAAAAAACTCTATCATCTTCATTTATTAGAATGGTAATCGTTGCTGCTTTAGCGTTTCCTCTTGCCGTCGGATCAAGAATTAAAAAGAAATAAGTCAACCCATTCAGTTTTAAGTCTGGAAAAGGTAATATCCCGAAATAATTAACGCTATCTGACGAAATTCCATTTTGGTAGACAGAATCTCCCATTAATAGTGAAATAGTTTTCATAGCTATTAACAAGCGAGATGATTCGTCCATTGTTGTTGGCCAATAGATCTTAGGTGTGGGGCCATCATCGTCGAATAAACTTAAAACGATTGATTTGATAATATTATTTTTCTGTTCTGACATAATCCTATTATAATCTTTAATCTTCAATACTGTCTATGATTTAAAATAAGTTAGCTAAAGAGACGCTGCTTCTAAATCTAATCATAAGCCTATTTTAATCCTAATATCTTATAAGACCATTAAAAATAATATATTATACTAATATCCTAATATATCAAAACTAAATCCTTTTATAAATTTATTCAAGTTATATTATTCGATTTCAATCTAAACCAATTAAAGAAAGAACATAAAAATCGCTACCTATATGTCAAATCTTTTAATTAGCATGTAAATAGAATTAATAAAAAATTAATAATAGTTTTTAATGACAAGCATTTATTTCTATAATTTAATCATAAAAATCAAAATTAAGAGTCCTCAAATGTTTGACGAAATTATAATTCAATCGTTACCAGAAGTCCTCTATAAAGATAAAAAAGAGGGAATTGTAAAGAAGAACAAATTCGATCCTAATCGAATATATGATACGCTGATTAGAGAGACTAGTCTTTCTAAAAACGACGCTGAAAAAGTGACTCTTGATGTGTTCCGTTTTATCGCTTCATCTAACCTTAGAATTTTAACAGCACCACTAATAAGAGAGTTGGTTAGTTATACTCTTTCAAAATTTGGATTTGAAATAGCTCGTTTACAAAATACAAGAATAGGATTTCCTTATAAAGATTTAGAAGAAAAGATTGATGAGTGTCAAGACGTTGACGAACTAAAAGAATTTATTTATCATGGAGTTGTCGATGAATTTAATGAAGTAAGAAAACTTATTGAGAAACCTGACTAGTCTCTAATAAAAGAAATTTTAAACGTAAAATATCACAATTAATCAATATATCAATACTCTCTTTATATTCTTTTTAATCATTTACTTCAGTTAGAATATGATTGATCCTTATTCTTTTTCTTCAATTACACAATTTTTTTTAGAGATTTATAACTTACTTAAAGAATCGAATTCCGAAGTTACCGAATTGTGGTTCGAGATTTCAGATATTGATTTTTTTAAGACTTTTGACAAATATGAGCTCCAAGATTATATAAAAAGATTTGAATTTATCACAATTCAAAAAGGAAATTACATACCTTACGTTGTAATTGACAAAATTGCATTTATTACGAGATGTTTCAACTATTTGGACTTAGATATAAACCAATTATCATATTTATTAAATTACGACGGTTTCGAAGCTCTCATTCAAGAGATTTTATCTCAAAATCATTATAAAACAATAAAAAATTATAGGTTCACAGATAGGTCTGAGTTAAAATATGAAACTTCTCAAAAACGATATGAAATTGATGTTATAGGGATTTATCAGAATTATATTCTAGCTATAGACGCTAAGCAATGGAAACGTAAAGATTCTTATTCTGCAATGAACAAAGCTGCAAATTTACAATATCAGAGAGTAAAAGCCCTCAAAAAAAATCCTGAAATTCTATCTAATTTGATACAAGAAATCTTAGGTTTAACCTATATCTATAAAAAGCGGTTACCATTTATCTTAATTCCGCTTATGGTTACAATAGAATCAAATTGGATAAAAATTAATGAAAATTCAGTCCCTCTTGTGGCAATTCTAAATTTGAACTCGTTTTTACAAGAACTATCAGCAAACTTGCTATATTTTAAAACCGTCACGGTTGAAAAAATTACTGTCCAAAAGCAATTACATTAATGTTTAAAAATTTTTATGGAACCACTGAACCTTAAGAATATCCATCCTTTTTTCTCCAAAGTCAGCATCATACCTTATTTTTTTATGCATATAAGATTAATCATTCAATTTCAAAATGAGAGGGGGGTCTCCATTTTCTTTTCTTGCCAATCCTGTACATTATGTAAGCAGTAATGGCATAAAAAATAGGGAGGAGGAGGAATAAAATTCTCCCCCTGATTATCGCATCTCCAATCAAAATTCGTAGTGGAGCCCAAGGAGCTTGAAGAAGTACATAACCAGTAATAAACCACATGATACCACCAAAAACAACTGAACCACACCCTACCAAGACTATTCCAGTAATGAGCTTCAAGAGTTTAGGTTTTCTAATACGCTTAAGAAGATATACTAAAGAAAAAATTGCTAAGCCCAAGATTGTTGAAAAGATAACATGTCCTAAATCGTAAATCCCGACAAAAAATAACCCCCAAGATGATATCATCCATGATCCATAAGCTCCAATATAAACATAAACCCAGTTTTTATTAAGATTCTTCCCGAAAATTTTGATTTTTTCTTTCAAGTTCCTTTTTATTTGAATTCTTTTCATTATTGTTCATAGAATCACCCTATTTAGCATATATAGTTAGCAATAACCAAGCATTATACAGACGATAAAAGTGCTTCTAGTTGCAAAAACTTTTTTATTTTGATAGACCTAGATATTGCTTTACTCGTTTTTTTACAATGCTGACTGCGAAATGAATAATTCCACTTTTTATTTTAGGGTCTGAGAAAATAATTAAGATCATATCGTCTCCAGGGAGCTTTTTGAAGCTGATTGGCGCTAAATCTAATACACCATCAGTGCCCCTTACGGAAATATTCAGTAAAGTTCCAGCACTTAAGCCTTCAATAATATCTTTTCCAATCATTGACAAGTTTGCTGCAATTGTCGCAAAAAGGGAATCTGAAATCCTTGAACTAAGAGCTGAGGCTAATATTGTCCCATCTTTTTTAATAATCGCAGAAGCTTCAATGTGTAAGTCCAATTTTAACAAATCATTCAAAATTTCGTTCATACTCGAGGGAGGTATAGAATCTTTAGGTTTTGTTGAAGCGTCTACCCCCTTTTCAACTGGTTTTAAGGGTTTTACAGTTATTTTCTTTGATAAGAATGAAAGCACTTTAGTCATATCCTCTTCCAATTGTTTCTGCTTTAGTAGGGTTGACTCAGTGTTTTCGGAAGCAACTGCATCTTGTGTAACTATTTTAGCCCTAGAACCTGGTACCTTTCCTGGTTGTTTAGGTTTTCCATAAACACCTTTATCAGAAATTATCGAACCACGGAATGGTTGTGGAGTAATCTCTTTTAGAAATTCTAAATCTTCTTCCACATCGTCTAAATTCTCATCGAAATCATGCTCTTCTATTTCCTCTTTTACATCTGTCGAATCTTCAAAAATTTCGATATGATCATTATTCAATGCTTTAACTTTCGGGATTTCGTAAAGATCAAAATCTTTTGGTTTAGTTGGTTCTTTCTTATTTGATGTTTTTTCCTGTGGTTTAGCCGCTTGTGTTTGTTTTTTTGTTTTTATCTTTTCTTCTTGAGATTCTAAGATTTCTTTACTCTTTGCAGCAATTTTAATCCTTGGCGCTCTACTCGATCTCGGAAGTAATGCTCCGCACTTTCTACAAATATTGCCCGCTGATTCATTGTTAGTAGTGCCGCAATTAGAACAGATAATCAAAAAGTTTACCTCCTTGACCCATTATTAAAATGGGAAAAAATACCTCTTAGAAAGATTTAACAATATATAGTACTAATAAATAAATTCGATTTTATTAATGTTGACAAAAAGGTTTTAAAGAGAGTAGAAGTTAACTATACAAAATTTCTTTAAGGAGATTAGCAAATGTTTCAATTTCTTCTTTAATTATATTAGTATCTTGCTTGAGCATAAGTACATAATAAGGATTCATTCCCTCTTTAAATGTAAGCGTTTTAAAAATAAAATTCTTTCCATATCTCTGTACAACCATATGATTTTCTTCTTGTTGGCGTCCTGGTTGTACTTCCGTAAAGACAAAAGAATCGTTTAAGGTCAAAAAGTAGGGTGTACTCGCCGTTAAGAGATTTTTCGTTTCTTCGTCTTTATAATAGCTTCCAACAATAAGAGAGTTATCATCGAGTAAGACAACTCCATCAGAATAGGTTTTTTTACCAAATTCTATTATTGTTTTTTCAATTAATTCAGATTTAGAGTACAAACTTAATAATATTTCAGACATCGCTTTAATTATGCTGGGTAAATCATAAATTGATGTCGTGTAATAATAGATTTCCTTATAATCTACAGTTCTCTTTATCTTATCCTTGATTTCTACTTCGAGATTCTTCATTTCGTTTAGGGCATTTCTTCTTAGTGCGGGATCGTATTTATGTAGGAACACATATATTGGTGGAGCAATCTCAAGTTTATTAAAGCGATCAACTACGTCTTTTAAATAACTAATGGCTTCGGGAATCCTTACACGACTTTGGACATCTATGACATAAATCGCAATCTCAGTATCATCAAAATACTTTCCAGGATTTTTCAAATAAGAGATTCTATAACTAATCTGTCCGCCGAGGTCCCATTCTGCTATTTCCCTTCCCATAAATTCGAAAATTCTTCTCTGAGCACCTCTTGTTGGCTTGAGAAATGCGATTTTCGAAAACTCACGTTGTATTCCGTGAATTATGGTTGTTTTTCCTGCATTGTCCAACCCTGTGAAAAGGAGTTTACTTGGGCTGACTGATTCTCTTAATTTCTTTTTATCATCGTCTTTTGTTAAAAACTGAATTGTCAAAATTATTTCACCTGTATTAGCTAAAAAACTTCTAATATATATTCTTAAATAGAATATGCATATACATTCTTATAAAATTAACTTTAACTTAAATAGCAAACATCTAGTTTAAAATAAATTTAAAGGACATTTTTTGGAAAAAAAATCAAAAAAAAATCCCTTTTAGAATTCAGTGGGCATCTTATACTTGATATTTTGTTTAGTTTTAAAAATCTCATTCAATCGGTCAACGACTTCTTGAGCTGAAGAAGCTCCATATATCGTATCATTTCTTCTGTCATCGATTTTTTTTCCCGCCATTTTGGAGGACCACCCATTAATCTCATCACCAGTCAGTGCAATAATAGGTTTCCCATAAATCCAGGCAAAACACATTTCAGAAAGAGTTCCGGCTTTTCCTTCTACAGCAACGCAAGCATCACCACTCAAGACTACAACAACGTTTCGAGCCTGAGAAAAAGGAACAGGTATCACAACATCTATAAACTTATTTGCTCGACTCTTATCTTCATAAGGAATGATGCCTATGGTTAAACCACCTTCTTGCTTAGCGCCCTTACAAACGGCTTCCATAACACCATATAACCCACCGCACGCCACGGCATATTTATTAATAGCTAATAGCCTTCCTAATTCTATTGCTATTTCTTCTGTTCTTGGTTCGATTTCGCTCGTGCCAATAATAGAAATAGTTCCCTTAATGTTTCTTTTAAAATTAAAACTCATGCTTGATAAACTCGTTTTATTATTTTAAGTTCTCTTATGAGTCTAAGGCTTTTATTTGTTAATGAATTTAATGATTTTTTAAATCTATAACTTCGATTGAATCTTTTCCATCGTTTATTTTTAAAACATTCTTGGTGATTATCTCACCAATCACGGTCGTTGTCAAACCGTGATTATTAAAAATTTTTATGATTTCTTCGCAATGCTCTTGCTGTGTCGTCAAAATATAGGATGTTGTCAAATACATTTGGATGTATGTTTCTAAGGTATATTTATTTTTTTTTAATAGTGGAGGAATCTCTATTTTATCAACACTAATGTTTGCTCCAACTTTAGAATAATTAATTAGCTGCAAGATTGTTCCAAAAATACCTCCATTGGAAATATCTTTTGCGGAATTTACGATTTTTAGCTTAGCAATTTCATTCATAGACTTCCTCTTCTTCAAAACTTCCTCAGAGCTTTTGTAAGTTACTGTATCCCAATGAAGCTTACTTGCTCTTCCAACTTTTCCACTAAAATCTACAGCTAAGATTATCTTGTCTCTATTTTGAGCATTAGTAGCAGAAATGTACTCGTCTCTCTTAATCTCCCCTATAACGGTCGAACTCAATTCATTAAACTCTTTTATATTCGTGTGACCTCGAACAATTGGAACCTCGAACAATTTTGAACCTTTACAAATACCATCGATCATTTTTTGACCAATGATTTGATCTCTGAAAGATATAATTATGCTTACTGCTAACGGTTTTCCTCCACACGCATAGATGTCGTCCACACCGACCAAAATTGAGCTAAATCCCGCGCCTGACGGGAAAATCTCTATATAACTCGTCTTTATCCTGTCAGTAGTGATTAATGTGAGCATATCATTATCATTTTTAATAGCTGCAGAGTCTTGACCAATATCTGAAAAAATTCGAGGGCTTTTATATGAATTTTTGTTAATATTTTGAACAAAAGGGCTAATCTCCGTTTTTTCTATAATGTTTCGATTAGACCTTATATATTCAGCAATTTTATCTAGCATTAATGTTAGAGAATAAAGCTATATATAATTAAATTTCCTACCTTTTATTATTAGAAAATAATATACAAGAAACTCCCGCTAATGGATAAATTAATTGAATCATCTATAATCAAAGGATTATTATTTTCTGCCTTCGATAAACTCGGTCCTCAACCAATTTATATGTTTCCAGATCCTATAGATGAGGAGCAACTAAAAAAGGCGAATTCGGATGATCGAAAGACAAATAACCTTGGAATTACCTTAAGAGATTACACTCAGATAGCGATTAAAAATATTACTCTTTTACTTGGGGATGGAAATATATGTAACCAAGATTATGAAATATTAAAGAAATACCAACATTTTGGAATAATGCCGTTTCCCGATTTCCATCTAACATCGCTAAGTTATTTTCATTTTATTGATGCTAAATTTTCAGAAATACCATTGGCAAGTGCCTTTTGCATATTAATAGACGAAAAAAAAAGGAGTTTCTTATATAATAATATAAACAGGTTAAAGAATGTAATTACGGATTTTTTTTCTGAATTTGATAATCGGATTACTAAAGAGCTATTACCTCAAGAACAGGTTGCTGGAGATTTTAAAAAACTCTTGGAAAAAATAATAAACATTGAACAAACTCCCTCAACACCGATAACAACACAAAGAAAAATGAAAATTATTCTTTCTGGTCTTGACAATAGCGGAAAAACAAGCTTTATTATATCTGTTGATAGAAAATTCTCTAAGCTAATTGGATTAAAACCTACAATGGGAGCAGATGTAAGCTCGATAGAAGCTCTAGGTACAACTATCTTTTTGTGGGACTTAGGTGGACAAAGAAGATATCAAGAAAGATACCTTGATAAAGCCCAAATTTACCTATTTGAAGCGGATTTGTTATTCTATTTCATCGATATTAGAGATGAAGAGAGGTTCAAAGAAAGCATTGAATATCTCAAGAAAGTTAGAACTGCCTTGAAAAACTTGGAGCAGAAAACTCCAATAATTTATATATTTTCGAAAGGAGATCCTGACATTATCGACTCTACTGAAATCCAATCTAACATTAAAAACCTTAAGAAAGATTTAACAAATTTATCTTCTAACAGAAGCCCTGAAATTTATGTAACGAGTATGTTTGAAATCTTATCGATTTTAAGAGCTTTTTCATCTGGTATTGCAAAATTGAGTCCAAATAGGAAATTAATCGAACAAAAGCTTAATGAATTTTCTTCTCTAACAGGTTCATCATTAATACTCCTTTTGAGTAGCGACGGTTTAGTATTAGCAGAGTACTTTACTCCAGAAGCAATGGAAATTACTAAAATGCAGAAATCTGAAGAATTACTAAATGTATTTGAGGTCGTTGCCCCTCAATTTACAACATTACTCAAGATTTTTTACAAATTTAAAACATCTGAGAAAGAAGAAGCAACCTTTAGAGTTTCAGACTCTATAATATTGTTAAAGCGATTAGAAATCGTTACCTATGAGTTATATATCCTCCTTTTAATTGATAACGAAAATAAAAAAGATATCATAAACCAAAATCTTAAAGATTTTCTTAATCGCACGCAAGATTTACTACTGAGATATATATCTTAAAAAATATGCTTCAATGGAGTCCGGTCTGATATATTTTTCCTCAAAATCCGTTTTCGATAATAAGAATTTATAGCAGAAATCAGGGACATTGAGGGAATAATGCACCTCGCAAATTTAATGGGGCCAAATAACACAAAATCACTCCCGGCATTGACACAGTAAGCCATCAAAGAAGCGATACCACCACATCTTGCTTTGTCACCATATTTTTTAACAAAATCCCATCCATAAATTGCATTAGCGGGTGCAAACCCAGTTGGTAATCCTAACTCTGTTTTTACCATCCTCGTTGTCTCAGCATTAATCCCAATGGAAGGTAAGTCTAATACCGCAGTATCGATTAGGATATTTTCTATATTAGCGCTTTGAGCTTTTTTAATCAATGTATTCTTTAAAAAATCGATTTTTTGCTGAGGAAAGATGTATTTATTTCCAAATGCTAATAGAACGGCGTGTTTCACTCCAATTTCTTTCAACTTTTGCAAACTTTCCTCGCTTGTGGCTTCGTCAATACTGTTTAAGATCGCTCTATCCAATAGTCCTATGTCTCTTAACCCTTCCATTGCTGGAATTCGGGAACCATCGTTTAAACCATCAACTAAAAACGGATAATCAACCAGCTCTGCAACGAATTCGCACTCTTTTAGCAATGCCTCGGGATACCCTCCAACCACATCAATTATTCCTTGCATTCCAGTTTCTTCAACAATTTCTGAGTATTCATTTAATTCTTGTTCCACGAGATTTTTATCTATTTTTCCGGTTTTCTCATCTAGTAGAGCGGCATGGTTAGTATAAAAAACGGTGGCAATCATAACTACGGGATTCTCACCCGGTTGCCCTCCGATGGATACATTACCAATTTTGGCGACTGTTTGTTCTTTCTCAAAATTTAACATAATGATCTCTATAAACTTTTTAGTTATTGAACAATTGGGATGTTTAAAATTTTATTACTATTCTTTTGGCTTTCTCACTTGTTTAACTTTTCTGCTAATTAAAGTGCCCGTATATATGATGCTAATAATAAATTCGGGGATCCATTTATGAAGTAGGAGAATAATAATAGCTGCAATGAAAGAGCTTGCTGCGCTGATCGAAACGTGGATGCTATCCCAAGGATATCCAAGATAATATAATTCAATTTGAATTAGCATTCGAATGATATTAACTACATAGAAAATAATTGATGATACAATTAATGCTTTGGTCTTTCTCCAAATTATATCCTTGTTAGTGCTTTTATCTTTGGAGTGAGGGGTGCAAACGATAATCCCTACGAATACACATATCGCTTGAATGCCTGTACAGAACGTCTCAAAATAAATGCTACCTAACGGGTCTCCATCAATATTCCCTGTAAAATTAAAACTCCAATGATATTTCCCACTCGGTATATAGTTAGTAGATACATCCATATCAAAAAATAAATTAAGAAAATAAACAGTCTGTTTTACAACTACTTCATGTAGCCAAAATTGAGCTTCAATGTCAAAAAAGAAATAAATGATAATTGCTAGAAGGGGTGTACCAACTCCTAATCCTATTAAAGAGTTTAAAGAGAATACGTACTTCTTATTTTCAAATTCTATAACTGGTCTTGTTGATTTTTCTATTGGATTTTCCTCTTGTACGTGTTTAATATCCTTTATCTCGCTATTATATTTATCTGTTATAACGAGACTCAATATTACAAGTAATGGAATCATCACTATCCCAAAATTATATTTGGAATCAGATTCCATTACCGAAATTGAAAATCCAATAATGATAGCAAATAACAAATTCAGGGAGTGCATAATCAACATTCCAATCTTCATTCGATCTTCTATTCTATTGCTCACAAAGTTTAAAATTAAAAGAACTTGAATACAAAAAGAGATAATCAACACTACAAAGATAATGATAGTCACTTCTAGAGACGAAGCAAATAAAAACATACCAAGAAAAAAGCTACCGACAAGTATAAATGATAAAATTAGCCATATTCGAAATTTATTGGTAATCAAGGCTTTCATAGTAATATTGTCCTAAGACTGATGAATTGAATTTAGAATAAGTTCCTAGTAGACTTAATAAAAAATGTAAAAATGAATGATATTTAAGATTATTTGTTAAATTCATTTTAGTCATCCTTTAAATAGGCAATTAAAATCAATTGAAAAGGAGATCGAATTTTTCACAATTAAATACATTCCCGAATCATTTTTAAGAGACTTTGTCCTTTGGTTTCAATTTCTTCTTTAGAACTATTGATTCTAATACCATATGCTGAGCCTAACCCCGCATCAGACACCCCAATACTGATATTAATTGCTCTCTCAAGAAGATCATCAGTTTGAGGAAGCATTCCTTTACTATATTTTACCGGGTTTCCTTTGTAAAGGGGGCATTTGAATGGACACCCTTCATCTGTTACTGTCATTTGATTTAAAAAATGTTCCATGTTATTATATACATGCCATCCCGACTTAGCAATAGTCGTGCAGTTCAATTTTTCAGCTAGTTTATTAGCAGATTTAACATTCGGCATAAAAAATGTTAACAGAGTTCCTACCTCTCCGTCTTCGTCTAAAATTTGCCGAAACTTTATTTCATCTATATCTGAGATGATATTTTTTAAAAGTTTCTTATTACTATGAAGTTTATTTTTGATAAAATCTATTTTTTTTAGTTGTGCTCCCGCTACGGCAGCTGTCAGTTCATTCATTCTAAAATTAAGTCCTAAAACCGTTCTCTTTCCTTGTTCCACTCCTTGTCGTAGTGGTAAGTGGCCTTGGTCGTGAATGGCAAAGGCTCGTTTATATAAATTCTCGTCATTTGTCACAACCATTCCTCCATCACCAGCGGTAATCGTTTTATAAACATTTAGACTGAATGCTCCCATTTGTCCATAGGTTCCTACCGATTTTCCACGAAACGAAGCACCAAAAGCCTGAGCACAATCTTCTATTAGAATAAGGTTGTTATCTTCAGCAATTATTTTAATTTCATCTAAATGGCCAGGATTTCCTAACATATGCACTAACATGATCGCTTTAGTTCGCGGAGTGATTTTTCTTTTGATATCCGTAGGATCTAAGGTTAAAGTTTCGTCAACCTCAGCTAAAATCGGGACAGCTCGAGCAAATATAATAGCAGTAATACTGGCGATAAAAGTATAGCCAGGTACTATAACTTCGTCTCCAGGACCTATTTTTAAAGCCCATAATGCCGTCAATAATGCGGTAGTTCCTGAATTTACACCCAGAGCAAAATTTGCTCCAGTATAGCTTGCTACTTGCTGCTCCAAGTTCCATACTTTTGCTTTAAAGTTAGGATCAGTATAACCTCCATATCTATATAAGTAACCTGACTCGATAACTTCTAAAATTGCTTCTTTTTCTTCCTTTCCAATAAGATCCATTCCCGGTCCTGGCATTAAAATCTCCTCTTGAATATATTTAGGTTAGTAATAGAAAATTATTTTAACTTTAGTAAGATAACGATTCTTTAATATGTTGTTATTAAACGATTATATACAGCAAAATCACCTAAAATTTAAAGAATATCACACCAATTTATCATATAAAAGAATAATTTTTTTTTCAAGGATTAATTCTTCAAATTGAAAAGTAATAATTAATTAATCAAATTTTTATGAGTGTTTGTTATGGTTGAAAATAATAAAAATGATGAAAAACCGGAAATAAAAGAAGAAGACAAGAAAAAGGAAGAAAAAAAAGAGGAATCTGAGACCAAGACCGACGCTGAAGAGTCAAAAGCAAAATTCACATTTAAATGTACTCGATGTGATAAGTGCTGTTTAGGTCGAGGACCAATACCTATAACTTTTTGGGATCTTGAATTATGGGCTAGAAATGGTGTTGTTGCGAATTTCTTACCATATATGGACATATATAGTAAACCAGATGGTGGAATTGATTTGATCCTAAAGCCTTTGCCACCCCCTCAAAAAGAAGGTGAAGAAGAAAAGCCACGGGATCCAT